>NZ_JBWCCN010000009.1:0-256748 GCF_056279485.1 Pseudomonas sp. TE12508
CTTGCACGGGTCGTATTTGCACTGCTGAAAGGGCAGAGTGAATACCAAGCGAAAACGGGTTGAGGGCTTCCCCTCAACCATAGAATCTCCCACAGTAGATTGTGGTGGGTTCAGTAAATCCCCGGAATCAATCGCCAGCTACGGGCGCAGTAAGCCTCGTATTCACTGCCAAACTGCGCGCGTAACAGCGCTTCTTCGGAGCGAATGCGGGCAATCAGCGGGATCAACATCAGCGCCACCAGCAGCAACCCGACCCCGGAGCGAAAGGCCAGCGCCCAGCCCACGCCATTGATCAGCAGCCCCAAATAACTGGGGTTGCGCAAGGTCCGATAAATCCCGTCGGTGACCAGCCGGTGCCCCGGCTGAATCGCCACCAGACCGCTGAAGCGTTTGCCCAATACAAACACCGGCCACATCCGCAGTGCGCCGCCGCCGATGAACAACAGCGCGCCCAGCCAGCGCACGCCCTCGCCACCGAAGGTCCAGAAGTCGATCCGGTCGGTATAGGCTGGCAGGTACCCACTCAACAGCCCAAGTACCCCGAAAACCGGCAATACCCAGCGATTGGCCCGGTCTTCACGTTCGCCGGAGCTCAGGTTGCCCTCGCTGAACAAAGACACGATCGCCATCACCAGGGTTGCAAGCGCAATGACCACCAGCGGCGGGTGCGAGAAAAAAGCTGCCAACCCGCCCAGCCCGACTACCGCCAGAGCGAGGTAGGCAAGGGTGCTGACGAGGGCGAAAAACGCGAGTTTGGCCGAGATTTTCATGACTGACTTCGCAAAGGACATGTAGGAGCTGCCGAAGGCTGCGATCTTTTGACCCTATCAATATCGCTCAAAAATCAAAAGATCGCAGCCTGCGGCAGCTCCTGCGCGGGGCAGCGCGTTATCGCCAGGACGATAGCCGCGGGGCTGGGTGAACTAAGCTTGGATAAGGATGATTCTATCTATTCACTCCCGGCGCGTTGGACATCTCGTTGAGTCGGGAGCGTCACAAGGAGCACACGATGCTTCACATCAGAACGCCCCTGATTCTGCACCCAGGCCTGTCAACCCCGACCCGGCGAATCTGGCTCAAGCTGGAAAACCTGCAACCCAGCGGCTCGTTCAAACTGCGCGGCATGGGCCTGCTGTGCAGTCAGGCAGCGGAGCAGGGCAAGCACAAAGTGGTCTGTCCTTCCGGGGGGAATGCCGGGTTGGCCACCGCTGTGGCCGCTGCCAGCCTGGGGCTGAAAGCCTGCATCGTGGTGCCGAATACCACCCCGGAAACCACCCGCGCCAGGATCAGGAAAACCGGTGCCGAGGTGATCGTTCATGGCAAGGTCTGGGACGAAGCCAATCAACGGGCGAAAGAACTCGCAAAGGGCGCGGACACCGAATACGTGCCAGCCTTCGATCATCCAGTGTTGTGGGAAGGGCACAGCACGATGATCGATGAAATTCTCGAGGACTGTCCTCAGGTCGATGTGTTGGTGACGTCGGTGGGCGGCGGAGGGTTGCTGGCGGGCCTGCTCACTGGACTGATCCGTCATCAGCGTATGGATTGTCGAATCGTTGCTTGCGAAACCCAGGGCGCGGCGTCTTTCGCGGCCGCCATCAGTGCCGGCCACCCGGTCAGATTGCCGCGCATCGATACCGTCGCCACCTCACTTGGCGCGGCGCAGGTGGCGGCCTGGCCGGTGCAACACATCCTCGATTTTGCGCATGAGTGCGTGGTGCTCAGCGATGATGAGGCGATCATGGGCGTGGTTCGTTACGCCAACGACCTGCGTCAGTTGGTCGAGCCAGCGTGCGGCGTTTCATTGGCGGTGGCGTACCTCGACCATCCGGCGATCGCCGAGGCCCATGATGTGGTGATTGTGGTGTGCGGCGGCGTCAGCATCAGCGCGCAATTGGTCGCCGGCTGGGCACGCCTGTCCGCTGGGGCGCAAGCAACCTAGGGCCCGAACACTATCCAGTGTTGCGAGCCCCACGGCTGATTTTTGCAGGTTTCAGCGACTGGATCTTATTGAGCGAGGATTGCTTTGGCCAAGTCCTCGTCGCTTGCCTTGAGGTCGGGATGATTCTGTCGAATTTCCTTCAGCACCGACTCCAGATAAACGCCGCGAATCGTACCGCCACTCGCCACGAAGCTAGAGGCATCATCCCGTGCGGGAATCACGATTTTGTCATCCTTGAACGTCGAGTACAGCGATGCGGAGACCCCGGCCGAAGTGGCGACATCTTTTGCATCTACATCGGCCATGGCCGAACCAACGGGCAAACAAAGCACTAGTGAAGATATGAGCAACAGACGGCGCATGACGGCGTCCTCCGAAAGCGGAAAGGAAGTAACACATAATTTAGGATGCCTGACGGTGCTCAGGAGTTCCCTGCCGATTCGATATAGGCACAGGTGAGCGCTCAGAACCGCACGGTTGCGCCATCGTCAGCCACTGATCACGCAGCCGGATCGTGGTATCTGACGAACACCCGACCCTGTATGTAACCCGTGACGGGATCTTCATGGGCATGCTGGCGATAATCTCCAGCGTGGTCGATTATCGAGGCGAGGGCTGGCTTGAATGAATGGAGGGCAGGTGAGCGTCGATATCGAATGCGTGGTGGTCGGGGCCGGTGTGGTCGGGCTGGCGGTGGCCAGGGCTTTGGCGCGGATCGGGCGAGAAGTGATTCTGGTCGAGGCTGGCGAGGGGATTGGCGTGGGCATCAGCTCGCGCAATTCGGAAGTGATCCACGCCGGTATCTATTACCCGAGCGGCAGTCTCAAGGCGCAATTGTGCGTGGAGGGCAGGCAACGGCTGTACGCCTTCTGCGATGAACGCGGCGTCGATTACCGGCGTATCGGCAAGCTGATCGTGGCCACCGATGAACGTCAGCGCCATGCCTTGCAGGCGTTGCTGGAGCAGGGCCGGCGCAACGGTGTCGATGACCTGCAATGGCTGGATACCGGGCAGGCGCGGGCGCTTGAACCGGCGTTGTCCTGCGTTGCCGCGCTCTGGTCGCCATCCACCGGCATCGTCGATTCCCATGCCCTGATGCTGGCGCTTCAGGCAGATGCTGAAGCGTGCGGTACTTCGATAGCCTTTCACACGCCATTGGAATCGGCCCGTTGCACCGGGCACGGTTTCGAGTTGTACATGGGTGGGGCCCAGCCGATGACGTTGAGCTGTCGTCAGTTGATCAATTGCGCGGGATTGTCCGCGCCTGAAGTGGCGCGCCGGATCGAAGGCTTGCCAGCGCAGCACGTTCCCAAGGCCTGGCTGTGCAAGGGCAGTTACTTCAGTTTCAGCGGCCGGGCGCCGTTCCGGCATCTGGTTTACCCGGCACCGGAAAGCGCCGGGCTGGGCGTGCACATGACCCTGGACCTGGGCGGTCAGGCGCGTTTCGGGCCGGATGTCGAATGGGTCGAGCAAGTCGATTACCGCGTCGATCCCCGCCGTAGCGAAGGTTTCTATCAGGCGATCCGGCGTTACTGGCCGGCATTGCCCGATAACAGCCTGCAACCGGCCTACAGCGGGATTCGCCCGAAGATCAGCGGGCCGAGCGAACCGGCCGCAGACTTCATCATCAGCGGCCCGGATGTGCATGGCGTGCCGGGGTTGGTCAACCTGTTCGGCATCGAATCACCGGGGCTGACCAGTTGCCTGGCGCTGGCCGACCGGGTGGTAAAAATACTAGCCGCTCCGCATTCCTCGTAGCAGCTGGCGCAGCCTGCGTTCGGCTGCGAAGCAGTCGTGAATTCAGGCACTGCGGTCTATCAGGTAAACCGCATGGGCAGGTTTTACGACTGCTGCGCAGCCGAACGCAGGCTTCGCCAGCTGCTACACAGGTCGTCGTGAAGGTGCCGGTTATCAGTGTCTGCGATGCCATTCACCGCGAGGGCTATTCTTGGCAATGCGCCCATCCTCATGGGAGACCTCTGATGATCAACGTACGCACTGCCCGCATGCTCGCCGATTACAGGCACTGGGCCGATCAGCGACTCTTTGACAGCCTCATGGCGCTGCCACCGGAAGAGCTCAACCGCAAACGGGTGTCGGTGTTCAACAACATCATCGGCACCTTGAACCATATCTACGTGGTGGACTGCATCTGGCAAGCCCACCTGGAGGGCCGAGGGCACGACTTCAAAACCTCACATGACCTGCTCCATACCGAACTCCCCGAGCTGCGAATGGCGCAACAGGAGATCGATCAATGGTTCTGTGGATGGAGTGCGGCCCAGACCGACGATTCGCTGGATCAACCCATCGAATTCACCTCCGTCGCGGGGGAAAGCGGGGTCATGAGCGCCGGCGCGATGCTGTTGCATGTGGTCAACCACGCCAGTTATCACCGAGGCTGGGTGGTCCAGATGTACGTCGAGATTCCGGCCCTGCCGCCGATCACTGATCTGCCGGTGTTTCTGCGCGAGGTTCCGGGGTATTGAATCGAGTTTCCCGGCCCAAGCAAATCCCCTGTGGGAGCGACCTGTGGCGAGGGGGCTTGCCCCCGTTGGGCTGCGAAGCAGCCCCAAAATCTCTGATGTACCAAAGATCTTGTGAGTGCTGCGCACTCAAACGGGGGCAAGCCCCCTCGCCACAAGCCCGCTCCCACAGGTTATGTGTCAGTTCAGGAGATTTGGGTCAGGCCTGAGCAATCAAACTCTGCCGGCAATCAAGCACCAACAACGCACCACCCAGTTCGCTGCTGCCCACTTCCAGCGTAAACCCATGCAGGCTGACGATGGCCGCGACGATCGACAGGCCCAGCCCGAATCCGCTTTGCGGGTTACCGCCCTCGGCGCGATAGAAGCGCTGAAACACCGCCTCACGTTCGGCCAGCGCAATGCCGGGGCCGGAGTCGAGTACTTCGATTCGTGTATGCCCGGCGTCATTCACCCCACGCAAAATCACCTTGCCACCCGGCGGCGTGAACTTGATCGAGTTGCTCAGCAAATTCGCCACGGCTTCGAACAGCAGCGCCCGGTCGCCATTGAGTCGGGGCAGGGACTCGGGCAGTTGCAGTTCAAAGGTCAGTTCGCCTTCTTCGGCCAGCGGCAGATAAAAGTCATGCAACTCTTGCAGCAACGGCACCGGGTCCAGTTGCACGAAACCCGAACGGCGCTGGCGATCCTCCAGCTCGGAAATCCGCAACAGCCCACGAAAACGCGCCATCAAGGTATCGGCTTCGCCGAGCACCGAATCCAGTTGCACGGCCAGCGTCGAACCGTCATCGGCCTGCTGCTGAATCCGGTACAGCTGCGCCCGCAGGCGCGTCAGCGGTGTGCGCAGGTCATGGGCGATGTTGTCGCACACGCCCTTGACCTCGTTCATCAAGCGCTCGATGCGTTCAAGCATGGCGTTGACGATGGCGGCGAGCATGTCCAGTTCGTCACGGCGGTTGGACAGCGGCAGGCGCCGGGTCAAGTCACCGGCGACGATGGCTTCGGCGCTGGCCTGGATCGCCCGGATCCGCCGCAGCGGGCGCCGTCTCAATAAGTGCCAGCCGGCGATGCCGGGCAGAATGGTCAGCGACACGCCCCACAGCAGCGCATGCAGGATGATCCGGGTCACGGCAAACAACGAACCGTTGTCCCGCACCAGTACCAGCCAGCGCCCGTCCAGGGTTCGGGTTGCCGTGGCATCGCAACTGTCGGCGGGCAGGGTCGGGTCGTCGGCGTCGACGCAATCGCTGAGAATGTGAATTTTGCCGTCCAGCGGCAGGCCTTGGGGGATCTGGCGCAAGGGCCCGCTGAGGTGACGCCGCTGGTCATCGAACAGGCCATAGGCATCGATGCCGCGAACGTCGAAGGTCACACTGGCGGCGAGGGCGTCCTCCAGTTGCGCGCCCTGGAATCGGGAAAACAGATGCTGACGTTGCATCAACGAATGCTTGGCCAGGGTGTCCAGGTAGCTGGACACCTCGTAGTACATGACCCCCATGAGAATCCCGCTCCAGGCCACGAACAGCGAACTGTAGAGCGCCAGCAAGCGGCTGCTGGAGGAACGCCAGCCTTTAGAGGGGTTCAGCAATGACATAACCCGAGCCTCGCACGGTCCGAATCAGTGGGGCTTTGCCGGGCGGGTCGATCTTTTTGCGCAGACGGCCGATGTGCACGTCGATCAGGTTGGTGCCGGGGTCGAAGTGATAACCCCAGACCTCTTCGAAAATCATCATTCGCGACAAGATCTGCCCGGTGTTGCGCATCAGAAATTCCAGCAACTTGTATTCGGTGGGCAGCAGCGTCAGCAACTGGCTGTCGCGGCTGGCCTCGTGGCTGATCAGGTTCAGCTCCAGATCCGCCACGCGCAATGTGGTGGCCTGGGCGGTCACGGTGTTCTGCCGGCGCAGCAAGACTTCGACCCGGGCGGCCATTTCATCGGTGGCGAATGGTTTGGTCAGGTAATCGTCGCCGCCGGCGCGCAAGCCGCGAACCCGTTCATCGACATCGGAGAGGGCGCTGATCATCAGGATCGGCGTGGCCACGCCCATGGTGCGCAGGGTGGTGACAATCGCCAGGCCATCGAGCTCCGGCAGCATGCGGTCGAGGGTGATCAGGTCGTAGTCGCCACTGACCGCGCGCGCAAGCCCCTCGCGGCCATTGTCGACCCAATCCACGTCGAGGCCGTGGCTACTCAGTTCGGCGACGATTTCCCGGGCGGTCACAGCGTCGTCTTCGATGGTCAAGATGCGGGTCATAGGGCTTGCCTGATAATCGGTTCAATACGAAGTGGGGCTCATTTTGCCAAGAATTACGCGCGGCTTTTTAAATTAACTTTCATGTTGCCTCGTGAGCCTGCCCGGAACGTTGATATCATCCGGCCATAACTCTAAAGGGAAGCTGCACTGTGCGCACTTTAATGGTTCGTGGCTGGATGCCGATGTTTTTGCTGTTGTTGTGCATGTTCGGCTCCTCCGCCTGGGCTGCCAACACGCCATGTTCGGGGAAGAAGGGCGGCATCGATCGTTGCGACGGCGATCTGTTCCTGTGCAATGACGGCTCCATCAGTGGTTCGAAGAAAAGTTGCTCGGCGATGTTTGGCAGTAAAGACCAAGCGCGACCGCAGACGCTGTTGCAGGATTCCGATGGCTGCGCCTGCGGCACCGGCACGTTCTGCACCGGGCCAAGAGGCGGGGTGTATTGCCTGACGCCCAGCGGCAACAAGAGCTACAAGCGCAAGTAATTCATTTAGCGCAATGCATAAAACCCGCCGATATGGCCGGCTCCTTGCAAACTGCATGACCCTGAGAAGTTCATTGTTTTCAACTTATTGAAATAGAAAGATTTATCTAAGTGGTGCGACTGGCACGTTGACTGCAATTGCTCGTTTGACGAGTTGTAACACCTGCCTGGAGCACTACAACAATGAACAGATCCTCTGATGGTTTTTATCCTGTCGCAGATGAGTTCAGCACGCTCTCGGGCGTGTCCTGGGCCGCTATCTTCGCCGGGGCTGCGGCGGCTGCGGCGTTGTCGCTGATTCTCGTACTGCTTGGTTTTGGCCTGGGTTTTTCGGCGGTTTCGCCGTGGGCCCATGAAGGCGTCAGCGCCAAGGGCCTGGGTATCTCGACGATTATCTGGCTGGCCTTTACTCAGATCGTGGCGTCTGGGCTCGGCGGCTACATCGCCGGTCGCCTGCGGGTGAGGTGGGCCTACCTGCACGGCGATGAGGTCTACTTCCGTGACACCGCCCATGGCTTCCTGGCCTGGTGTATCGCGACGCTGGTGACCGCGACCCTGGTGGTCGGTTCGGTCAGCAACATCGTCAGCGGCGGCGTGCAGGCCGGGGCAACGGTCGCCGGCGGTGCCGCCAGCGCCATGACCCAGGCTGCCGGTAGCGCGGTCGGTAATACCGACAATGATCCGTACGGTTACTTCATCGACAGCCTGTTTCGTGATGATCGGCCAGTCGCTGTCAGCGAGGACGCCGTCAATGGCACCGTCACCCGGATCTTCGCGCGCAGCCTGCGTAACGACGGTCAACTGGCGCCCGAGGATCGGACCTACCTGGCACAACTGGTCGCCCAGCGGACCAACCTCACTCAAGCGGACGCCGAACGTCGTGTCGATGAAGTCTATGCCCGCACCCAAAAAGCCGTCGCCGACGCCAAACTGGCCGCGCAACAAGCGGCTGATACCGCGGCCAAAGCCGCAGCGTTGACGGCGTTGTGGATGTTCGTCGCGCTACTGGCCGGTGCATTTTTTGCCAGCCTCGCCGCGATCTTCGGCGGTCGTCGTCGGGATGCCGTGGAGTACCTGGAAACCGATGCCTACGTGACCACCACAACCACGACGCTGCCACCTGTTCGCTAACCCGGGAGAACCCTCATGCGCTCTATATTGCTGTTCCTTCTTGGTGTACCGATCCCGATCATCATTCTGATTGCCTTGCTGACGTGATCCCTTTGAGACGCTTGCCTGCGCCGCTTCTATCTCCGGTAGAAGCGGCGTTTTGCTTTTCGGATGCCCAAGCAGCGAGAATCGCCCCAGCAGGAGCTCATCCGCTCCCACTTTTAATGTTGTGTTGCCTGACAGGAGAAATACCTTGGACAAAAAGGAAAGCAAACGGCAACTGGTGACGATGCTCGAAAGCGGGCGTTCGAAGACCGAAATTTTCAAGACGCTGTCCGGCGGGGAGGTCAAGGATCGGGTGCTGGCGTACTGGATCGGTGCCTATGCGGACCCTGCGCTGTGTCAGCGGCACTCCGGCAAGATCAAGACATTACTGTTTCTGACGATTGCTCAAGCGTTGCTCGGTGCAGTCTTCGGGTTCTTCCTCGGCTCGATGATCGGGCCAGGTGCCGCTGTGTTTTTCACCCTGTTTGCCGCAGGGGTGCCGCTGCTGTTCGCCTGGGGTTTTTACAGGAACGTTGCGCAGGCCTACACCATTTACGTGATCCTGTCCCTGAGCCAGTTTCCACGCATGTTTCAAGGGTTTGAGGAAGATCCGTTGCTGACGCTCGTCGGTGCCGGGATCACCCTGGGCATGGTGTTTTTTGTCGCTTACCTCAAAACGCTGTTGTTCCCGGACTTGGGATTCCTCGGCTCGAAGAAGGTCAAAGGACGCTACGTGTTTTCCAGCTGAAGATCGGTGCCGAGCGCGGCAGAAATGGAATGCTTGAGGACGCCTTCGCGGGCAAGTCGGATCGCCGCACCGCTCGCTCCTACAGGTAGCCCGCATGATCGGCGATGACCTGTGATGATCGTTCCCACGCTCCGCGTGGGAATGCCGCCCCGGACGCTCCGCGTCCGATATGACGCAGAGCGTCATTGGATGCATTCCCACGCAGAGCATGGGAACGATCGTTGTGGCTCAGTTAATCGGCGTACCGACAAACACCTCAAGCCCCTCGGCATACGCCGTGAACGCGCTGATCCGCGCAAACCGCGCGGCTTCCACCTGATCCGGCACCACCAGGTTGGTAAAACTCCAGGCCACCGCCAGGGTAATCCCGTCCTGCGCAATCGAACCGTCGGTCTTCAGTGGCTGTTTTTCCAGCTCCCGCTCCAGCGCCGAATACGCCGCGGCCAATTGCCCTTCGACCCGTTCCACCCAGGGCGCGTACTGAATTTCCGCTGGCCGCAGGTTACGTTCGTAGTAAAGCTGCACCGACTTCTCACATGCTGCCAACGCCAGGCCGATCAGCCGTAGCGAGCGCAAGCGTTGCTGCAGATCGTTGGGTATCAGGCTGTTACCCGGCGCGGCCAGAGCTTCCAGGTAGTCGATGATCAGCGTCGAATCCATCAACACCTCGCCGTCATCCAGCACCAGGGTCGGCGCTTTCACCACCGGGTTGATCTGCTGGAACTGCTCGAAGTTTCTGAACACCGAAACCGACTCGTGCTCCAGTGGTATGCCCAGGCATTTGGCGGAAATGGCGACGCGCCGTACGTAGGGCGAATCCAGCATGCCGATCAGTTTCATTAAGCCTCTCCTCGACGGTCCTTGGGGGATGGACAACCTTAGCTGAGGTTCAGCAACTCGCAAACAGCCTCGCGTTAATCCTCAAAGGCTAATCCTCAAACCCCACCTGCTCATGAATCTCATCGACCTTCAATTCCAGTCGATAAGCCACGGCGATAAACAGCGCCTGGCACAGGCACAAGGTCGCGCTCAACGAACGGAAGGCAAACGAACTGCCTTCGTTGACCAACAGCACCGTGTTGGCGCGCTTGGCCAAAGGTGAAAGGTTGCTGTCGGTGATGATCAGGGTTTTCGCCTGATGGTGCTGGGCAATACGCAGGCAGTGCTGGGTTTCCTTGCCGTAGGGCGTAAAGCTGATGGCGATCACCAGGTCATTGGCGCGCACGCTGCGCATCTGCTCGCGGTAACTGCCGCCCAGACCCGACACCAGGTGGATGCGCTTGTTGGTGTGTTGCAGGTTGTAGACCAGGTAGTCGGCCACCGCGAACGAGCGGCGCACCCCGACTACGTAGATGTTGTCGGCATTCACCACTAGGTCCACGGCCTTGTCGAAGGCTTGGTCATCGAGTTCCAGCCCCAGCCGCTCGATGCCCGACAGGGTGGCATTGATGCATTCGCGCGCCAGGTCGCCGCCGCTGGCTTTCTGCGACTTGTTGGCGATCATGCTGCGAATACGCTGCTGGTAATTCTGCACCGGCGTGGTCTTGTGGGTGTAGGCCTCGCGAAACAGCGCCTGCATTTCACTGAAACCGCTGAACCCGAAACGCTGGGAAAACCGCACGATGGCCGACGGGTGCACTTCGCATTCACGGGCGATGTCGCTGATGCGGTCGACCATGATCCGGTCGCTCTGCTGGCTCATATAGCTGGCGATGCGTTTGAGCTGGCGCGGCAGGCTTTCGTATTCATCGGTGATCAACTGCAACAAACGCTCGGCATTGATCGGAGGGCTGGCGAGATCGCTGTCGGGCGTGCTCTCGGTCGTAGCCGGCTGATCGGTGCGGGACATAAGGAATCCTTCTGGCTTGTGCTTATAGAGATGACAGGTCGCGTCATCCCCTGACAATAGGTTGGCTGTGCGCAGTCTACAGGGTAGGCCGGAATAAAATCTTGAGCTTGCGCCCGCCTTGGGGTCTGCTGAAACGATGCACTGTGTCTGGAACGCTTGTGTAAAAGTTTATTGGAAAAAATATTCCACGCAAAAATATTTAGAATAATTATTGATTGTTCGGTCCCGGTCGTTTTAGTCTGCATCCACCAAGAGTGTTCGGCGCCTTCATCGCCCCGAACGCAGGCTGATAAAAATAACAGGAGCCAGCATGGGCCAGACTCGTTTTGCCAGTGGGCGTCAATTGGATCTGATTTGCCTGGGGCGCCTAGGCGTCGACCTCTATGCGCAGCAAGTCGGAGCGCGGCTGGAGGATGTGAGCAGCTTCGCCAAATACCTCGGCGGTTCGTCCGCCAACATCGCCTTCGGCACCGCTCGGCTAGGTCTGAAGTCGGCGATGCTGAGCCGGGTAGGGGACGACCACATGGGTCGCTTCCTCGTTGAATCGCTGGCCCGCGAAGGCTGCGACGTCAACGGCATCAAGGTCGATCCGGAACGTCTGACCGCCATGGTCCTGCTGGGCCTCAAGGACCGCGAAACCTTTCCGTTGGTGTTCTACCGCGAAAACTGCGCCGACATGGCGTTGCGCGCCGAAGACATCAACGAAGCCTTCATTGCTTCCAGCAAAGCCCTGCTGATTACCGGCACCCATTTCTCCACCGACGGCGTCTACAAGGCGAGCATTCAGGCGCTGGACTATGCCGAGAAGCACAACGTCAAACGGGTGCTGGACATCGACTATCGCCCGGTGCTCTGGGGCCTGGCCGGCAAGGCAGACGGCGAAACCCGGTTCGTCGCCGACCAGAATGTCAGCCAGCACGTGCAGAAAATCCTCCCGCGCTTCGACCTGATCGTCGGCACTGAAGAAGAATTCCTGATTGCCGGGGGCTCCGAGGATTTGCTCACTGCATTGCAAAACGTCCGGCGCCTGAGCGCGGCGACGTTGGTGGTCAAGCTCGGCCCGCAAGGCTGCACGGTGATTCACGGAGTGATTCCGGCGCGTCTCGAAGACGGCGCGATCTACCCCGGCGTGCGCGTCGAAGTGCTGAATGTGCTGGGGGCCGGCGATGCCTTCATGTCGGGTTTCCTCAGCGGCTGGCTGGAGGATGCCAGCGACGAGCGTTGCTGCCAGTTGGCCAATGCCTGTGGCGCTCTGGTGGTGTCGCGCCACGCCTGCGCCCCGGCGATGCCGACCCGTGCCGAACTCGACTATCTATTCAACAGCCCGGTGCCAATCACCCGGCCGGATCAGGACGCCGTGTTGCAGCGACTGCATCAGGTCAGCGTGCCACGCAAACAGTGGAAGCAACTGTTCATCTTCGCTTTCGATCATCGCGGGCAACTGGTGGAACTGGCCCACAAGGGCGGACGCGACCTGAGCAGCATTGGCGAACTCAAACAACTCTTTATCAAAGCCGTGGAACGGGTCGAAGCGGATTTGCGTGAGCAGGGCGTCGACGCCGACGTCGGCTTGCTGGCCGATCAACGTTTCGGTCAGGACTCGCTGAATGCTGCCACCGGTCGCGGCTGGTGGGTGGCACGGCCGGTGGAGGTGCAGGGCTCGCGGCCATTGGCGTTCGAGCACGGTCGCTCGATCGGCAGCAACCTGATCGCTTGGCCACAAGAGCAGATCATCAAATGCCTGGTGCAATTCCACCCCGACGACGAGCCACTGCTGCGTCTGGAGCAGGAAGCACAGATCAAGGGCCTGTATCAGGCGTCGCAAGTCAGCGGTCATGAACTGCTGCTGGAGATTATTCCGCCCAAGGATCACCCATCACAGCATCCGGAAGTGCTGTATCGCGCCCTCAAACGCCTCTACAACCTGGGCATCTACCCAGCATGGTGGAAGATCGAAGCGCAAAGCGCCGAGGAATGGAAACAACTCGACGAGCTGATTCAGGAACGCGATCCGTATTGCCGTGGCGTGGTGCTGCTGGGCTTGAATGCACCGGCGGCAGCGTTGGCCGAAGGGTTTCAGCAGGCCAGCCAGAGCCAGACCTGTCGTGGTTTCGCCGTAGGCCGGACGATTTTCCAGGAGCCGAGCCGCGCGTGGATGGCCGGTGAAATCGACGACGAAACGCTGATCCGCCAGGTGCAGGGCACGTTCGTCGAATTGATCGAGGCCTGGCGCACGGCCCGGGCCTGAACAAATTAGCTGATTGATGGGGCTTTTGTGGCGAGGGAGCTTGCTCCCGCTGGACTGCGAAGCAGTCCCAAATCAACCAGCCCGGTGCATCAGGTAAACCGCATTCACAGGTTTGCGACTGCTTCGCAGCCGAGCGGGAGCAAGCTCCCTCGCCACATGTGATCGGTTGAACATTTTAGTAAAAACAATAAAAGGTGCAGCCATGCCCGCTATCCGAATTGGCATCAACCCGATCTCCTGGAGCAACGACGACTTGCCGTCCCTCGGTGGCGAGACGCCGTTGAGCACCGCCCTCAGCGAAGGCAAGGACATCGGCTACGAAGGCTTCGAACTCAACGGTAAATTCCCCAAGGACGCCAAAGGCGTCGGCGACGTGCTGCGGCCCTACGATCTGGCGCTGGTGTCCGGCTGGTATTCCAGCCGTCTGGCCCGCCGCTCCGTGGCCGAGGAAATCGACGCCATCGCCAGCCATGTCGAGCTGCTGGCGAAGAACGGCGCCAAGGTGCTGGTCTATGGCGAAGTCGCCGACTCGATTCAAGGCCAGCGCATCCCACTGGTCGAGCGTCCACGTTTTCACACCGAGCAGGCCTGGCAGGAATACGCCGACAAACTCACCGAACTGGCACGCTTCACCCTGTCCCAGGGCGTGCGTCTGGCGTATCACCATCACATGGGCGCCTACGTCGAATCCCCGGCCGACATCGACAAACTGATGGCATTGACCGGCAGCGAAGTCGGCCTGCTGTTCGATTCGGGCCACTGCTACATGGGCGGCGGTGAGCCCTTGCAGGTGCTGCGCAAACACATCGAACGCATCTGCCACGTGCATTTCAAGGACGTGCGCAAACCGGTGGTGCAACTGGCGCGCAACAACCTGTGGAGCTTCCCGGACTGCATCATCAATGGCACGTTCACCGTGCCCGGCGATGGCGATATCGATTTTGGCGCCTTGCTCGACGTCCTGCTGGGCGCCGATTACCACGGCTGGCTGGTGGTCGAGGCCGAGCAGGATCCGGCGGTGGCACCGAGTTATGTCTATGCCAAAAAAGGCTACGACACGCTGCGTGCGCTGCTCGACGAGAGGATTAAGTGATGAGCCTGTTGGTCAAGAGTAATGCACGCGGGCGGACCATGGTCGAGTTGGGGCAGGGTGAACTGGAATACGTCGGCTTCGCCGCTTACCGCCTGAGCCTCGGCGAAACCCTGCCGGTCAGCGCCGGTGACAAGGAACTGTGTCTGGTGCTGCTCAGCGGTCGGGTCAGCATCAAAGGTGAAGCTCCGGGGCAGGGCGCGTTTGACTGGGACAACATCGGCGATCGCCAATCGGTCTTCGAAGACAAATCGCCATTCGCCGCGTACTTGCCACCGGGCAGTCAGGCGCAAGTGGTCGCACTCAGCGACGTGCAGATCGCCGTCTGCGCCGCGCCCGGTTCGACCGCCGAAAATCACAGCCCACGGCTGATCAAACCCGACAGCATGAAACGCAGCGTGCGCGGCAAGGGCGCCAATACCCGTTACGTCTGCGACATCCTGCCGGACACCGAACCGGCCCATTCGCTGCTGGTGGTGGAAGTGCGTACGCCGTCCGGGCACTCCTCGAGCTACCCGCCGCACAAGCACGACACCGACGATCTACCGCACCAGAGCTTTCTCGAAGAAACCTATTACCACCAGATCAACCCGCCCCAGGGCTTCGTGTTCCAGCGGGTCTACACCGACGATCGCAGCATCGACCAGGCCATGGCCGTGGAAAACAGCGACCTGGTCGTCGTGCCCAAGGGCTATCACCCGGTCAGCGTGCCCTACGGCTACGAGTCGTATTACCTGAACGTGATGGCCGGGCCGAAACGCGTCTGGCAGTTCCACAACGATCCGCAGCACAGCTGGCTGTTGGATCTCTGAATTTCAACATTCAAAGGGAGAACAAGAACAATGAGCGATGCCCCGGTAATAGGCCATTACATCGACGGTCAGGTACAGGACAGTGGTAGCGAACGCTTCAGCAATGTCTTCAACCCGGCCACCGGCGCGGTACAGGCGCGGGTCGGGCTGGCCAGCCAGAAGACCGTGGACGATGCCGTCGCCTCGGCCCTGCAGGCGTTCCCTGCGTGGTCCGAGCAATCGTCCCTGCGCCGTTCGCGGGTGATGTTCAAGTTCAAGGAACTGCTCGACCGTCATCACAATGAACTGGCGCAAATCATCAGCCGCGAACACGGCAAGGTGTTCTCGGACGCCAAGGGCGAAGTAACGCGCGGCATCGAAATCGTCGAGTACGCCTGTGGCGCACCGAACCTGCTGAAAACCGATTTCAGCGACAACATCGGCGGCGGCATCGACAACTGGAACCTGCGCCAGCCGTTGGGTGTGTGTGCCGGCGTCACGCCGTTCAACTTCCCGGTGATGGTGCCGCTGTGGATGATCCCGCTGGCGCTGGTCACCGGTAACTGCTTCATCCTCAAACCTTCCGAGCGCGACCCGTCGGCCAGTTTGCTGATGGCCCGTTTGCTCACCGAAGCCGGGTTGCCGGACGGTGTGTTCAACGTGGTCCAGGGCGACAAGGCCGCGGTCGACGCCTTGCTGCAACACCCGGACATCGAGGCGATTTCCTTTGTCGGCTCAACGCCGATTGCCGAGTACATCCACCAGCAAGCGACCTCGCGCGGCAAACGCGTACAGGCGCTGGGCGGGGCGAAGAACCACATGATCGTCATGCCCGACGCCGATCTGGACCAAGCGGCAGATGCATTGATCGGCGCCGCTTACGGCTCGGCCGGTGAGCGCTGCATGGCGATTTCGATTGCCGTGGCGGTCGGCGATGTCGGCGACCAACTGATTGCCAAACTGCTGCCGCGCATCGATCAACTGAAAGTCGGCGATGGCATGCAGGGCGACAGCGACATGGGGCCACTGGTGACCGCCGAGCACAAGGCCAAGGTCGAGGGCTTTATCGGTGAAGGCGTGGCCCAGGGTGCGCAGCTGATTGTCGACGGGCGCAACTTCAAGGTGCCGGGGGCCGAGAACGGTTTCTTCGTCGGCGCGACGCTGTTCGACAACGTCACGACCGAGATGAGCATCTACCAGCAAGAGATCTTCGGGCCGGTGCTGGGCATCGTGCGCGTGCCGGATTTCGCCAGCGCCGTGGCGCTGATCAATGCCCATGAATTCGGCAACGGCGTGTCGTGTTTTACCAGCGATGGCGGCATCGCCCGCTCGTTTGCCCGCAACATCAAGGTCGGCATGGTCGGCATCAACGTACCGATTCCGGTGCCCATGGCCTGGCATTCGTTTGGCGGCTGGAAGCGCTCGCTGTTCGGTGATCACCACGCTTACGGTGAAGAAGGCATCCGCTTCTACAGCCGCTACAAAAGCGTGATGCAACGCTGGCCTGACAGCATCGCCAAGGGCCCTGAATTCAGTATGCCGACAGCCAAATAATTCACTTGTGCGGAGAACAATAAAAAATGAGCAAACCCCTGCGTTTCGCCCTGAATCGTATGGTCGCCCCACGTTTGTCCCTGCCCGCGTTCATCGAGTTGGCGGTGACCCTCAAGGCTGACGCCATCGAGATCCGCAACGACCTCAAGGGTGTCGAGATCGAGGACGGCACCGCGCCCGAACACGTGCGTGAGTTGTGCGCGGCCAAAGGCATCACCGTATTGTCGATCAACGCGCTGTATCCGTTCGATGTGTGGAATGACGAGCGCCGTGCACACGCTCTGAAACTCGCCGCTTATGCCCGTGATTGTGGCGCGCAGGGTTTGGTGATGTGCCCGTTGAACGACCGTGCCGATCCACGAACCGAGGCGCAGCGTGCTTCCGGGCTGCGCACGGCGTTGAGTGAACTGGCGCCGATCCTGCGCGATCACGGCATCCTCGGTTTCATCGAGCCGCTGGGTTTCGAAGAATGCTCGCTACGGCGCAAACGCACGGCGGTCGACGCGATCAAGGCCATCGGTGGGCTGGATGTGTTCCGTCTGGTGCATGACACCTTTCACCATCACTTGGCCAGCGAACATGAATTCTTCCCCGAGCTGACCGGGCTGGTGCACATCTCCGGCGTCGAAGATGCCGAGGCGCCACTGGCGACCATCCGCGACGGCCACCGGGTGCTGGTGGGCGAGGGCGACATCCTCGGTAACGCGGCGCAGATCGACACCTTGCTCAGTAGCGGCTACAGCGGCTACCTGTCGTTCGAACCGTTCGCCGACAGCGTCCATGGCCTGGCGGATATCCAGACGGCGATTGGCGCGAGTATGGACCACTTGCAGAAATCCCTGGCCTGACAACACTTTTGGGCTGATGGAGATCAACTGTGGGAGCGAGCCTGCTCGCGATGATGGCGGCACATTCAACATTGATATCGCCTGACACACCGCAATCGCGAGCAGGCTCGCTCCCACAGGGTTTCTTCACGTATTGAAGGATCGGACATGACCACAACAAGACTGACCATGGCCCAGGCCCTGGTGAAATTCCTCGATAACCAGTACATCGAGGTCGATGGGGTTCAGAGCAAATTCGTCGCCGGGATCTTTACCATTTTCGGCCACGGTAACGTGCTGGGTCTGGGGCAAGCCCTGGAACAGGACAGCGGCGACCTGATCGTCCATCAGGGTCGCAACGAGCAAGGCATGGCCCACGCCGCCATCGGTTTTGCCAAGCAACACCTGCGGCGCAAGATCTACGCCTGCTCTTCATCGGTAGGGCCGGGGGCGGCGAACATGCTGACCGCTGCCGCGACGGCCACTGCCAACCGTATTCCCTTGCTGCTGTTGCCCGGTGACGTTTATGCGTGCCGCCAACCGGACCCGGTGTTGCAACAGATCGAGCAGTTCCACGACCTGAGCATCAGCACCAACGATGCGTTCAAGGCCGTGAGCAAATACTGGGACCGGATCAACCGCCCTGAGCAACTGATGACCGCGGCGATCCACGCCATGCGCGTGCTCACCGACCCCGCCGAAACCGGCGCGGTGACCCTGGCCTTGCCGCAAGACGTGCAGGCCGAGGCGTACGACTATCCCGATTACTTCCTGAAAAAACGCGTACACCGCATCGAACGCCGGCCGGGCACCGAAGCGATGCTCGGTGATGCGTTGGCCCTGTTCAAAGGCAAGCGCAAGCCGCTGATCATCTGCGGCGGTGGGGTCAAATATTCCGGCGCCAATGCAGCGTTGCAGGCGTTCGCGGAGCGCTTCGATATTCCCTTTGCCGAAACCCAGGCCGGCAAGAGCGCGGTGGTGTCCAGCCATCCGCTGAACGTTGGCGGGATCGGCGAAACCGGTTGCCTGGCGGCGAACCTGCTGGCCAAGGACGCTGATTTGATCATCGGTGTCGGCACTCGCTACAGCGATTTCACCACCGCTTCGAAATCCTTGTTCAAGCACCCGGACGTGCAATTTCTCAACCTCAACATCAGCCCCTGCGATGCGCTGAAGCTCGACGGCGTGCAGCTGCTGGCGGACGCCAAAACCGGCTTGCAGGCACTGGCCGAAGCACTGGGCGATTACCGCTCGAGCTGGGGCGATCAACCCCGTCAAGCCAAGGCGCAACTGGATGAAGAAGTCGATCGCATTTATCAGGTCGAATACCAAGCGAAAGATTTCGTTCCGGAAATCAACGACCACATGGACCCGGCAGTGCTGCGCGAATTCATCGAGCTGACCGGTTCCTGCCTGACTCAGAGCCGGGTGCTCGGCGTGCTCAATGAAACCCTGGCCGATGACGCCGTGATCGTCGCTGCCGCTGGCAGTTTGCCCGGTGACCTGCAACGCAGCTGGCGCAGCAAGGGCGTGAACACCTACCACGTCGAGTACGGTTATTCGTGCATGGGTTACGAGGTGAACGCCGCACTGGGCGTGAAGCTTGCCGAGCCTGAGCGCGAGGTCTACGCACTGGTGGGCGACGGCTCCTACATGATGCTGCACTCGGAGCTGGCGACCTCGATCCAGGAGCGGCGCAAGATCAACGTGGTGCTGCTGGACAACATGACCTTCGGCTGCATCAACAACCTGCAAATGGAACACGGCATGGACAGCTTCGGCACCGAGTTCCGTTTTCGCAACCCTGAAACCGGCAAGCTCGATGGCGGTTTCGTGCCGGTGGATTTCGCCATGAGCGCGGCGGCTTATGGCTGCAAGACTTACAAAGTGAACACCGTTGAAGAGTTGCAAGCTGCGTTGGCGGATGCGCGGTTGCAGACGGTGTCGACGCTGATCGATATCAAGGTTTTGCCCAAGACGATGATTCACAAATACCTGTCGTGGTGGCGGGTCGGCGTGGCGCAAGTCTCCACCAGCGCCCGCACCGATGCGGTGGCCAAGACCCTGAACGAACGACTGGCCAAGGCCCGTCAATACTGATTGCCCTGAACGAACCCACAGGAGTGTTTATATGTCTTTGCTTTCCAATTCGTTGCGGATCGGCGTTATCGGCACCGGGGCCATCGGCCAGGACCACATCCGTCGTTGCAGCCAGACCTTGCTCAACAGCCAGGTCGTCGCGGTCACCGACATCAATTTGCAGCAAGCGGCCAAGGTCGTTTCCGATCTGAAACTGACTGCCGAGGTCTATCCCGACGGTCATGCGCTGATCAAGGCACCGGAAGTCGAAGCGATCCTCGTGACCTCCTGGGGCCCGAGCCACGAAGAATTTGTACTGGCAGCGATTGCCGCCGGCAAACCGGTGTTCTGCGAGAAACCACTGGCGGTCACTGCCGAAGGCTGCCGCAAGATCGTCGAGGCCGAAGTGGCCCACGGCAAGCGGCTGGTGCAGGTCGGTTTCATGCGCCCGTACGATGAGGGTTATCGGGCGTTGAAAGCAGTGATCGACAGCGGCCAGATCGGCGAGCCGTTGATGCTGCATTGCGCCCACCGCAACCCGACCGTGGGTGAGAACTACAAGACCGACATGGCGATCACCGACACGCTGATCCATGAGCTGGATGTGTTGCGCTGGTTGCTCGACGACGATTATGTGTCGGTGCAAGTGGTGTTCCCGCGCAAGACCAGCAAGGCCCACGCCCATTTGAAAGACCCGCAGATCGTGCTGCTGGAAACCGCCAAGGGCACGCGCATCGATGTGGAAGTGTTCGTCAACTGCCAGTACGGCTACGACATCCAGTGCGAAGTGGTGGGGGAGACCGGCATCGCCAAACTGCCGGAGCCGTCGCAGGTTCAATTGCGCAGCGGGGCGAAGCTGTCCAATGCAATTTTGATGGACTGGAAGGACCGGTTCATCGCCGCGTATGACGTCGAATTGCAGGCGTTCATTGATGGCGTGCGGACCGGGCAGGTCGGCGGGCCATCGGCATGGGATGGTTTCGCGGCAGCGGTGGCGGCGGATGCCTGCATCGAAGCGCAGAACAGCGGCCAGATCGTCAAAGTCGGCCTGCCAGACCGCCCCCATTTCTACGGCTAACCACTGATCCTCTGTAACTGATCGTTCCCACGCTCTGCGTGGGAATGCATCCCGTGACGCTCCGCGTCACAAAACGGACGCAGAGCGTCCATGGCGGCGTTCCCACGCAGATCGTGGGAACGATCAGCGTAAGGTGATGGAGAACAAAAAAACATGCGCATCGCACTAGACCCCTACATGTACCGCAACCTGTCCCTGGGAAAGATGGTCGACAAGGTTGCCGAGCTTGGTTACGAACACATCGAGTTGTCGCCCCGGGAAGATTTCCTGCCGTTCTATAAAGCCCCGCGGGTCGACAAGGCGCGGATCAAGGAATTTCGCAAAGCCTTGAGCGACACCGGGGTCAAACTCTCTTCCTTATTACCGATGTACCACTGGGCTGCCGCCGATGAAGGTTTGCGTGTGGCCGCCGTGCGTAACTGGAAGCGCGCGATCCAGATTGCCGTGGAGATGGACTGCGAACTGGTCAATACCGAGTTCACCGGCCAGTCGGACAACCCGCTGGTGTGCGAAAACCAGTTCATGCGCTCCATGGACGAGCTGATCCCCGAGTTCGAACGCGAAGGCATCAAGCTCGATATCCAGGCCCATCCTTATGACTTCTGCGAGCGCAACAATGAGTCGGTAGACATCATTCGCGGTCTGGACCGTGACTGGATCAACTACCTCTACGCCGCGCCGCACACGTTTTTCTATGACGACGGTGTCGGTGACATCGCCTCGATGCTCAAGTACGCCGGCTCGAAACTGACGCACCTGATCATCGCCGATACCTACAACCACAAGGCGTCCTCGGGCTTGCGCTACATCGTCAACCCGCCGGGCGTCACCGCCACCGTGCACCAGCATCTGGACATCGGCCAGGGTGAGGTCGACTGGGAAGCGTTCTTCGGCACTTTGCGCGAGATCAAGTTCGATGGCATCGCGACCGTCTCGGTATTCGCCTGGGAAGACCGGCCGGACGAGTCCAACCGCATGATGCTCGAACGCGTGACCCGCGAACTCTGCCAATAACCCCGTAACCGATCGTTCCCACGCTCCGCGTGGGAATGCATCCCGTGACGCTTTGCGTCACAAAGCGGACGCAGAGCGTCCATGGCGGCATTCCCACGCAGAGCGTGGGAATGATCATCGGGTGCATAACAATAAGAAGGAGTTGATTCATGCGTATCGGACTTGTCGGTTACGGCCATGGCGGCCGGTTTTTTCATGCTCCGCTGATCAGCAGTTTGCCGGCGGCGACCTTTGTAGGCGTGGTCACCCGTTCTGCCGAGCGCCGACAACTGCTGGCGGCGGAACATCCCGGTGTGCCGGCCTTCGACAGCATCGGTCAACTGGTCGAAGCCGGGGTCGATGTGCTGGT
Organism: Pseudomonas sp. TE12508; assembly: GCF_056279485.1. Classification (NCBI taxonomy): domain Bacteria; kingdom Pseudomonadati; phylum Pseudomonadota; class Gammaproteobacteria; order Pseudomonadales; family Pseudomonadaceae; genus Pseudomonas; species Pseudomonas sp. TE12508. Next base: position 21,950 of record NZ_JBWCCN010000009.1, read on the forward strand.
GATCTCCACGCCACTCAAAGGTCGCCCGGCGCTGGTGCTCGACGCCATCGAACACGAAGTGGCGGTGGTCAGCGACAAGCCGTTCGCTGCTGATGCGCAACAAGCGCAAACCCTGATCACCATGGCTGAGCGCCAAGGCGTGCAACTGAGCGTCTACCAGAACCGGCGCTGGGACTCGGACTTTCTCACCGTGCGCAAACTCATCGAGTCCGGTGCGCTGGGTCAGGTCACCCGTTTCGAATCGCGGATCGAGCGCTATTCGCCACAGTCGGTGAACAACGGCAGCGGCGGCGGTTTTTTGCGCGATCTAGGCAGTCATCTGGTGGATCAGGCGCTCTTGTTGTTCGGCCCCGTCACCCGGGTTTACTCCGAACTGGATTACCTCGAAAAAGACCAGACCTTCGACAACGGCTTCTTTATGTCCCTGACCCATGCCAACGGAGTGATCTCGCACCTGGGCGGCAGTTGCCTGCAAAACACCCCCGGCCCGCGTTTTCGCGTGACCGGCACCCAGGGCTGTTACAGCGTCGATGGTCTGGACGGGCAGGAGGCGTCAACCCTCGCCGGGCTCTCGCCGAAATCCGAAGGCGAGCGCTGGGGCGTCGAAGAGCACCGGCGCTGGGGCTGGTTCGAGCAGGGCGAGGTGCGTGAGCGGGTGCCGTCCGAGCGTGGCTGTTGGAATCAGTTCTATTTGCAGCTACAAACCGCGTTACAGAGCGGTGGCCCACTGCCGGTCGAGGCACGTGATGCACTGGCGACCACCCGCGTGCTAGACGCTGCGCGGCTCAGCTTCGAGCGACATCAAGTGGTGGCACTGAGCCCGTTTGAGAGCCATGGAATAAAATCAGAATAAAATTCTAAAATGAGTTGATATAGAAATTATTTTCCAATAAAGTCATTTCCAGGTTGCCGACTATCAACGTCCGATCACGCTCAAGCAGGCCTTGAACGGGTGAAGGACGCACCAAAAACAAGAAACAAAAGCCAGGTACCGTCGATGAAAACCTTCAACCCTGCTTTGCATGCTTTACGTTCCGCGCTGCACCTCTCTCGCGACCTGCCTCGCGTCTCGTTTCATTCCTTCTTTCGCTTGCTTTGCGTCGAACGCAACGGCGCCCTGGTCTGCTGTATTCCGGGTGCACCGATTGTCCGCTTGCCCGCTCACTGAAATCGTCACGCCTTATCCATAAAACCAACAAGAATGTGGAGAAAGACTTTTCATGAAGACCAAGATCCGTTTCGCCTCGCTGGCCTTGTCCCTGATGTTCGCCAGCGGCGCCGCACTCGCTGACATGAAGATCGGCGTCAGCATGTCGCAGTTCGATGACACCTGGCTGACCTACCTGCGCGAATCCATGGACACCAAAGCCAAGTCCTATCCCGATGGCGTCAAGCTGCAGTTCGAAGACGCCCGCAGCGACGTGGTCAGGCAGTTGAGCCAGGTAGAAAGCTTCATCAGCCAGAAGGTCGACGCCATTGTGGTCAACCCGGTGGATACCGCCGCCACCAAAAAAATCACTGAAGCAGCGGTCAAGGCCGGTATTCCGCTGGTGTACGTCAATCGCCGTCCCGATGACCTGAACCTGCCCAAAGGCGTGGTCACTGTCGCCTCCAACGATCTGGAGGCCGGCCAGATGCAGATGCAGTACCTGGCCGAAAAAATGGGCGGCAAGGGCGACATCGTGATTCTGCTCGGTGATTTGGCCAACAACTCCACCACCAACCGCACCAAGGGCGTAAAAGAGGTGCTGACCAAGTACCCGAACATCAAGATCGAGCAAGAGCAGTCCGGCATCTGGTCGCGGGACAAGGGCATGACCCTGGTTAACGACTGGCTGACCCAGGGCCGAAAATTCGACGCGGTGGTCTCTAACAACGACGAGATGGCGATTGGCGCGGCAATGGCGCTGCAACAGGCTGGCGTCGCCAAAGGCAGTGTGCTGATCGCCGGTGTCGACGGTACGCCCGACGGTTTGAACGCGGTGAAGAAGGGCTCTCTGCTGGTCTCGGTGTTCCAGGACGCCAAGGGTCAGGCGGACGGTTCGATCGACACGGCGGTAAAAATGGCCAAAAACGAACCGGTCGAGCCGGCCGTGTGGGTGCCATACCGCCTGATCACGCTGCAAAACGTCGACACCTTCAAATAGTCTGTCCGTTCGATAACAACAATAAGCACGCAAGGTTGCAACGCGACCTTGCTGATGGAGTACCTGATCATGTTCGCTTCAGCGACTGCTTCGAGCACCCCGTTAATGGGTGTCCAGCCAACTGCAACACCTGTCGATGAGCCGTACCTGCTGGAGATCATCAACGTCAGCAAGGGGTTTCCCGGTGTGGTGGCCTTGTCTGACGTACAGCTGCGGGTACGTCCCGGTTCCGTGCTGGCGCTGATGGGCGAGAACGGCGCCGGCAAATCCACCCTGATGAAAATCATTGCAGGCATCTACCAGCCGGACGCCGGCGAGTTGCGACTGCGGGGCAAGCCGGTGGTCTTTGAAACACCACTGGCTGCGCTCCAGGCCGGGATCGCGATGATCCACCAGGAACTCAACCTGATGCCGCACATGAGCATCGCCGAGAACATCTGGATCGGCCGCGAACAGCTCAACGGCCTGCACATGATCGACCATCGCGAGATGCACCGTTGCACCGCCAAACTGCTGGAACGTCTGCGGATCAACCTCGACCCGGAAGAGCAGGTGGGCAACCTGAGCATCGCCGAACGGCAGATGGTCGAGATCGCCAAGGCTGTGTCCTATGACTCCGACGTCCTGATCATGGACGAGCCGACCTCGGCCATCACCGATAAGGAAGTCGCCCATCTGTTCTCGATCATTGCCGACCTCAAGAGCCAGGGCAAAGGCATCATCTACATCACCCACAAAATGAACGAAGTGTTCAGCATCGCCGATGAAGTGGCGGTGTTCCGTGACGGCGCCTACATCGGCTTGCAGCGGGCCGACAGCATGGACGGCGACAGCCTGATTTCGATGATGGTTGGTCGCGAGCTGAGCCAGTTGTTCCCGGTGCGCGAGAAGCCGATCGGCGATCTGTTGCTGTCGGTACGCGACCTCAAGCTGGACGGAATTTTCAAGGACGTCTCCTTCGACCTGCATGCCGGGGAGATCCTGGGCATCGCCGGGTTGATGGGCTCGGGGCGGACCAACGTCGCCGAAGCGATTTTCGGCATCACCCCAAGCGACGGTGGCGAAATCCGCCTCGACGGTGAGGTGGTGCGCATCAGCGATCCGCACATGGCGATCGAGAAGGGCTTCGCGCTGTTAACCGAAGATCGCAAGCTCAGCGGCCTGTTCCCGTGTCTGTCGGTGCTGGAAAACATGGAAATGGCAGTCTTGCCCCATTACGTCGGCAACGGCTTCATCCAGCAGAAAGCCTTGCGCGCGTTATGTGAAGACATGTGCAAGAAGCTGCGGGTGAAAACCCCGTCCCTGGAGCAATGCATCGACACGCTGTCCGGCGGTAATCAGCAGAAGGCCTTGCTGGCGCGCTGGCTGATGACCAATCCACGCATCCTGATTCTCGACGAGCCGACCCGGGGCATCGATGTCGGCGCAAAGGCCGAGATCTACCGGCTTATCTCCTACCTCGCCAGCGAAGGCATGGCGGTGATCATGATTTCCTCGGAACTGCCGGAAGTGCTGGGCATGAGCGACCGGGTCATGGTCATGCACGAGGGCGACCTGATGGGCACTCTCGACCGCAGCGAAGCGACCCAGGAACGGGTGATGCAACTGGCCTCGGGCATGTCCGCGGTTCACTAATGGATGCTGGCGGTGGCCATGGCCGCCGTCGCGACGCAATAGAAGGGTGAGTGGTTATGAACGCGATACTGGAAAACAAGCCTGCAGCGGTACCGGTCAAGAGTCGCCGGCGCTTTCCGACCGAGTTGAGTATCTTCCTGGTGCTGATCGGCATCGGCCTGGTCTTCGAAATGTTCGGCTGGATCGTGCGGGACCAGAGCTTCCTGATGAACTCTCAGCGTCTGGTGCTGATGATCCTGCAAGTGTCGATCATCGGCCTGCTGGCGATCGGGGTGACCCAGGTCATCATCACCACCGGTATCGACCTGTCTTCCGGTTCGGTGCTGGCGCTGTCGGCGATGATTGCCGCCAGCCTGGCCCAGACCTCGGACTTTGCCCGGGCGGTGTTTCCGTCCCTGACTGACTTGCCGGTGTGGATTCCAGTGATCGTCGGGCTCGGGGTGGGATTGCTGGCAGGCGCGATCAACGGCAGCATCATTGCGATCACCGGGATTCCGCCGTTCATTGCCACCCTCGGCATGATGGTCTCGGCCCGGGGCCTGGCGCGCTACTACACCGAAGGTCAGCCGGTGAGCATGCTCTCGGATTCCTACACGGCCATCGGACACGGCGCGATGCCGGTGATCATCTTTCTGGTGGTGGCGGTGATCTTTCATATCGCCCTGCGCTACACCAAGTACGGCAAGTACACCTACGCCATCGGCGGCAACATGCAGGCGGCGCGCACCTCCGGGATCAACGTCAAGCGGCATCTTGTGATCGTCTACAGCATCGCCGGGTTGCTTGCAGGCCTGGCAGGAGTGGTGGCGTCGGCGCGGGCCGCGACCGGGCAGGCCGGGATGGGCATGTCTTATGAACTGGACGCGATTGCCGCCGCGGTCATCGGCGGCACTAGCCTGGCCGGTGGCGTAGGGCGGATCACCGGCACCGTGATCGGCGCGTTGATCCTCGGGGTCATGGCCAGCGGCTTTACCTTTGTCGGTGTTGATGCTTATATTCAAGACATCATCAAAGGGCTGATTATTGTGGTGGCGGTGGTCATCGACCAATACCGCAACAAGCGCAAACTCAAGCGCTGAAGCCGGAAGAAACACGAAAATGCGCCACGCCTGACCCGCGTGGCGCAGCCGTTTGTCTTCTATATACAGCCGCTCGACTGAATTTCTTGCTATAAACGCACTCCGATAAGCGGCTCAAAGCCTGCCGTAGCGCACTTTCAGGGCTTTGTCGGACAGATTTGCTGTCTTTTCAGTTGCTGAGGCCTCAAGTCGGCCTTAGACTGCCGCCCCTCGTAAATTGAGTGCCGGGTGGCGCTTGGAATAAACGGCGCCTTTCCAATGAACGCTTCAGGTTCAACGGATCGCTCCCTAATTCGCCTTAATGCACGTTTTTTTATAGAGATATCAATGACAAAGGACAAGTTGCTGGCCATGCCGGCGGATGACTACATGAATGCCGAGCAACATGCTTTTTTCTCTGAGCTGTTGCAGAACATGAAAGTCGAAACCCATGAGCGCATCGAGCAGAATCGCATCGCCATCGAGAGCCTGGACACCCCGGCCGATCCGGCTGACGCGGCTTCCGTCGAAGAAGAGCGCACCTGGCTGGTGAACGCGATCGATCGCGACCAGCGCATGCTGCCTCAGTTGGAACAGGCCCTGGAACGCATCAAGGAAGACAGCTTTGGCTGGTGCGACGACAGCGGCGAGGCCATCGGCCTGAAACGCCTGCTGATCAGCCCGACCACCAAGTACTGCATCGAAGCTCAAGAGCGTCACGAGCAGATCGACAAGCACCAGCGTCAGGCTTGATTCAATGAGGCAACCCATTGAAGGTGGGTTGCCTTGAAAAGATCGCAGCCTTCGGCAGCTCCAGGTTTATGCGAACCTCTGTAGGAGCTGCCGAAGGCTGCGATCTTTGCTTTTCGACGTCTGCGAAAAATCTCACGCACTTCTATTGATCTGCTGCAACCCCCCCCACTACTAACGGACCATAGATAATGGCTTTGTAGTGGCGTTTAATGCGATCACAACAACTAGAAGACGTGTGGGGTGACGAAGATGACGAGGGACGGATCTCTGGTTGGGGCAATGCCTGCACCAGCACTTTTGCCGAAAAACCTTTGGCTGACGCCGATCCTGCAAAGCATCGCCCTGATGCTATTGCTGTGCGGCATGGCATTGGCTGGCTGGTCGCTTTACCTTGGCCTGCCATTGGCCGTGCTGATTATCTGGCTGCCGCGCCTGCGCTCGCGCACTCTCCCTGAGGCAACCCCTTCGGACGGCACCAGCGCCATCGCCGGATTGACTCGCGATCTCTCCTACACCACCAGTCATAACGCTTTGTCGGCCGCCGGCGTGGCCTATTCGGTCAAGCAACTGGCGGACAAACTGCAATCGCAGCTCAACGCCGCGGCGCAGATTGTCAGCAGCGCTGAAGTGATGATCGCCACCGAGCACGCTACGTCGAAACTCAGTCGGGAAGCCTTGAGCGCCGCCAGCGAAGCCCATCAGAGCAGCGCGGCAGGGCGCACGGAACTGGTCGAGTCGATTGCGCGTATGCATCAACTCAGTGAGCGTGCCAGCAGCAGTCGCGAGCTGATCGAAGCGCTGAGCCTGCGCAGCGACGATATCCAGCGGGTCACGCTGGTGATTCAGTCCATCGCCAGCCAGACCAATTTGTTGGCGCTGAACGCGGCCATCGAAGCGGCGCGGGCCGGCGAGCACGGTCGCGGTTTTGCGGTAGTGGCCGATGAGGTTCGCGGGCTGGCCGCGCGCACGGCGACGGCGACCGGTGAAGTCGGGGAGATGGTCGCCGACATTCAGCAGCGCACCGCGCAAGTGGTGGAACAGATTCGTCAACTGGCGAGCGATCTGAATACCGGTGTTGCGCAAGTCGAGCACACCGGGCAGCACCTGGAAAACATCGCGCGCCTGGCCGCCGGGGTCGAAAGGCAGGTCGGGGAAATCGCTCAGGGCGCAGACACCAACCGCGAACAACTCGACAGTCTGTTCCACGCCATCGAACAGATGCGCAGTGATCTGGCGATCAGCGACCAGCAGACCCAGCGGCTTGCCCTGGCAGCGGTGCAAATGGAAGGGCAGGCCGAAACCATCAGCGAACGCCTGGCCGAAGTCGGGCTGGATGACTATCACCAGCGGATTTACGACCTGGCCCGCGAAGGGGCGAGTCAGATTGCTGCACGCTTTGAAGCGGATATCGATCAGGGCCGGATCAGCCTCGATGACCTGTTTGATCGCAGTTACCAGACGATCCCCAACACCAGCCCGGCCAAATACCAGACCCGTTTCGACCGCTACACCGATCAGGTATTGCCGGCGATTCAGGAACCGTTGCTGCCGCGCCATGAAGGCCTGGTGTTCGCCATCGCCTGCACGCAGCAGGGTTATGTGCCGACCCATAACACCGTGTTCAGCCAGCCGCTGACCGGTGACGTACAGGTCGATACCCTGCACAACCGCACCAAGCGCAAATTCGCCGACCGCACCGGGATCCGCTGCGGCAGCCATCAACAGGCCGTGTTGTTGCAGACTTACACACGCGATACCGGTGAACTGATGCACGACCTGTCGGTGCCGATCATGTTCAAGGGCCGGCATTGGGGTGGTTTGCGCCTGGGTTACAAGCCGCAAAGTCCTCGCTGACGAGGCCCGGCAATTGTTATCGGTTATTAGTGGATCTGGTGCATGCGCAGGTTCAGATCGTCGACCACATGCGCCCAATCGGCGTCTTCACGCAGTTGTTCTTTGAGGAAGCCGGCTTGTTGCGGGGTCCAGAACTCGGCGTCGATGAGTTTCTTGTCATCGGCCAAGGGGGAATGACTGGCAATGAAATCGTCGATGGCCTTTTCGCTGGAGTCCAGACCGAGCTGGTCGAACAGGCCTTTCAAATCATGTGTGGGTGAGTCCATCTTCATCTCCTTGCAGATAATTCGTCGCGTCGAGTGCGAGATCCGAGGTGCGGCTTCATTGCAGCTGAGAGAACCGCGCTTCGGGAGTTCGATAGCGATATTCAAAAGCAGGGATGAGCATAGACTGCAAATCCGGTGATCAGGCTTTCAATGCACCTTCATCGACGGCAAGCTTCAGCGCCTTGGCGGCATCCTGGGCGGCAACGGCCGCGACATCCGCGGTCTTGAACCAGCGATCCTTTTCGACCTGATGAGACGTCACAGTGGTCAACGGCGGTTTGGCGCGCATGATAATGACTGCCTGGAATTCGCCTTCGACCTCTCTGGCTTCGCCCCGGATAAAAAATTCACCGATATCAAATTCCGTCACGTAGCAGTCTTCCCTTGGAAATAGTTGTTGTGTTGAACGCCGTCCGCCCTGGGGGCGGGTTTCATTGGTCGGGCAGTATGGCAGTAGTTGCCTGCCGGCGGCTGAGTTAAGTCACCGGTGTGACGAAACGTCTATAGAAGTGAGCGCTGCAGGTGCCTCAACTGCGTGCCTCGAGTAAACGGGCAAGGGCGCAGGCATCGTTATGATTGCCGCGGAAACCTCTTACACGTCCGGTGGATATTTCCCTGATGTGGAAAAAGGCGTTGCCGGCCAATACCACCTGAAAACGTGGGAGCAGACGCTCTTCAGGCAGGAAATCCTGCTCGTGGAACACCATCGAATGCAGAGATGACGAGCCATTTGTGTGTCGGATGTGAGGCTGGGCAAAGTGAGTCAGTGTGCACATATGAAGTCCTTTTCGTGGTTTTACCGACGTGTGTACGGTGTTATGGGTAGTCTCGGTGAGCATGGCTGCTCTAGAATCGCCATTGATGGTTGGCGATTGATGCCCATCTAAAGCAATTTTTTACTGGCGATATGTCGGAAAAGTGCTTTTTTTAAAGAGATTTTTCCCTAAAGTTGGTAATCCGGTTTTTTCTGGCCGTCAGAAGGACGTTTTCCTTCAACATCTGACGACCGCCAGGCAGGACGACGTGAGGGATGTTCCAGTAATCTTCTCAAACCTCGCGATGAATGGGCCCTCTGCTCATTCCAGGATTCGACCCGGGTCATTTGGCTACACCTCGGCATTGCCGCTTTTTTCTGCTGTGCGCGTTTCCGGCGTATGGCGTCATTTTCAGATGTGGGGATGTTTCCTTGGCAGTAAGTAATCTCGATATGCATGCTTTGTTCGTACTGGGTGATTTGCGCGCAAAGCTGGTTAAACAGTTCCAGTCACGTTTCGTCTACATCACCGAACAGAACGCTGAAGGCATTTACATTGCCGAGCTCGACACCGAAGCAGCGCTGGTGGTGGATGACAAGCCAGGGCTTAAACTCAAGGTCGGCGATCATTTCAGCGCCTCCGTATTGCCCAGTCGCGAAGGCGGCAAGCTGGACATCAAGTTCCGCGAAATCAAACTGACGGTGTACGGGCTGGGGGATTACGCGTTCGTGACCACCGCAGACGGCCACGGCATTGTGTTCAAGGAAGGTCATAGCGTGGTGATGGTGTTTGCGGCCCATCAACAATTGCAGGAAGGCCTGACCAAAACCCTGAAAGCGGTGACCGCCAAGGCCGCCAAGTGGCGCAAGGGCGAACTGGTGACCTTCAAGGCCAGCGAGTAATGACCCTGACCCGCGCCGATTTCCACGAGCAGAACCAGGCCAGTGCCCACGCCGAGGCGCAGCGCCTGTTGGCTCAAAAGGCCGTTCTGCAGGGGGGCTGGCTGAATTGGGTGGCGTCACAGATCTACCTGTTGCGTCCGGCGGCGTACGCCAGCATGGTCAGAAGAGAGCTTGCGCGCTTGCAGGAACCTTGCGAAAAGTAATCCAGTCCCCTCGAAAGCAGGAACCTCTACTACAGTCAATTGACTGAGTATCCAGAGGCTTGCGGTCTTCTTTGTCAGGCCATCCTGCTATTGCTGTGAACAGCGCGAGGTGCAAAAGCATGAGGGGATTTCGACGGTTGCTGGCCGCTACCCTGGCCACGTTCGGTTTATTGGCTTCACCCGTTCCGGTGTTCGCTGCCCAGGCGCCGATCCATTTCGCCGACCTGAACTGGGAAAGCGGCAGCCTGATCACCGATATCCTGCGGATCATCGTCGAGAAGGGCTATGGCTTGCCGACCGACACCTTGCCGGGGACGACCATTACCCTGGAGACCGCGCTGGCCAACAATGACATTCAGGTTATTGGCGAGGAATGGGCCGGTCGCAGTCCGGTCTGGGTCAAGGCTGAGGCCGAGGGCAAAGTCGCTGCCCTGGGCGATACGGTCAAGGGCGCCACTGAGGGCTGGTGGGTGCCGGAGTATGTGATCAAGGGCGACCCGGCCAAGGGCATCAAGCCGATGGCGCCGGATCTGCGCAGTATCAGTGATCTGCCACGCTACAAAGACGTGTTCAAAGACCCGGAAACCCCGGGCAAGGGGCGTTTTCTCAACAGCCCGATCGGCTGGACGTCGGAAGTGGTCAACAAGCAGAAGCTCAAGGCGTATGGGCTGGACGACAGTTACGTGAATTTTCGCAGTGGTTCCGGGGCGGCACTGGATGCAGAGATCAGCTCGTCGATTCGTCGCGGCAAGCCAGTCCTGTTCTATTACTGGTCGCCGACACCGTTGCTCGGTCGCTTCAAGCTGATTCAGTTGCAAGAGCCACCGTTCGACGCCGACGCCTGGAAAACCCTGACCGACGCGGACAACCCCAATCCGAAACCGACGCGCTCGCTGCCCTCCAAGCTGTCCATCGGCGTGTCCACGCCATTTCAAAAACAATACCCGCAGATTACCGAGTTCTTCACCAAGGTCGATTTACCGATCGAAGCGTTGAACAAGGCCCTGGCTGACATGAGCGAAAAACACACCCCGCCACGTCAAGCGGCAGAGGCTTTCATGAAGGCGCACCCGGACGTATGGCAGGCCTGGGTGCCGAAGGATGTGGCGGATAAAGTTTCTGCCGCCCTGAAATAGGGGGGGCAGAGGACTGGATTGATCCCGGTATTCCTGGCCGACGCGAATCCAGTGTGGGAGCGGGCTTGCTCGCGAAAGCGGTTCGTCAGTCACCTCCAGGTTGGATGTGCCGCCGTCTTCGCGGGCAAGCCCGCTCCCACAAGGGGAACTCCGTCAATGACGAATACCCTTACAAAAACGCGTAAGGAAGTTCATCCTGCTGCAACATTTCACACCGGATGCCTGAATATGAGTCTTTTGGTCGCGCAATGGATTGCTGCAATCTTTTTATTGATCAGCCTGGTCCACCTGTATTGGGCGGCGGGTGGCAAATGGGGCAGCGAGGCGGCGGTGCCGCGCGTACCCGGGGAGGGCGGTGAGGCATCAAGGCCGGCGTTCAAGCCGTCGGGCTTTGCCACGTTGCTGGTGGCGGTGGGTTTACTGCTGATCGCGATGCTGGTGTGCCTGCGGGTCGGGCTGTATCTGCCCACGGTGCATCACTGGTCGCTGCAATGGGTGATCAGCGCGATCGCGATGCTGATGTTCGCCCGGGCGATCGGCGATTCGAATTTGGTGGGGTTCTTCAAGCAGGTCAAGGATTCGAAGTTTGCCCGGCTCGACACATGGGCGTATTCGCCGTTGTGTGTGGTATTGGGCGCGGGGTTGTTGGCAGTGGCCTGGGTCTGAGCCGACCTGACTATTGCCATCGCGAGCAGGCTCGCTCCCGCAGGGATTTTGTGAACACTGAAGATCCAATGTGGGAGCGAGCCTGCTCGCGATGAGGTCAGCCCAATCCACAAAAACGTTTGAACTTAGCTCTCGGTTTCCGTGCGCCGGCTACTCACCTCAGCCGGCACATCATCCCCCGCCATGCGCTTGCGAAACAACGCCGCCCGGGCCAGCAGCAACGTGGTCACCGGCACGGTGATCGACAGCAGAACCGGAATCAGCCAGGCATGCAGCACCGGCGCCGACTTAAGCGCCGAAAAGTAAATGATCGAAGCCAGCGCCACGCACCACGCGCCCAAGGTCGAGGCCAGCGCCGGTGGGTGCATGCGCTGGAAATAATCCTTCATCCGCAGCAGTCCGGCCGCGCCGATCAGCGTAAACAGGCTGCTCAGCACCAGCAGAATCGCCACTGCAATTTCCACCCACAGAGACAATTCAGGCCTCATTCGATCACCTCGCCACGCAGCAGGAATTTGGCCAGGGCAAACGAGCCGACGAAGCCGAACAGGGCGATCAGTAGCGCCGCCTCGAAATAAGTGTCACTGGCATAACGAATACCCAACGCAAGCATCATCAGCATGGCGATGATGTACAGGTAATCCAGGGCCAGAACCCGATCCTGGGCCGACGGGCCCTGGAATAGCCGGATCAGGGTCAGAATCATTGCCATCGAAAAGATGAACAGGCTCAGCAGGATCGCGTTCGACAGCAATGCGCTCATTCGAAGATCTCCATCAAGGGGCGCTCGTAGGTCGTCTTGAAGTGCTGGATGAATTGGTTTTCGTCATCCAGATCGAAGACGTGCAGCAACAGAATACTGCGATCCAGCGCCAGTTCCGACCAGACCGTGCCGGGCACCACCGTGCAGATCATCGATAGCGCCGCCAGGCCGTTGGCATCGCGCAAATCCAGCGGCACCTTGATGAACCGCGAGCGGGGCGCACGACGGCCCGCGTTGAGCACGCCCCAGGCCACGGCGAGGTTGGACACGATCACGTCGCGCCCGACCAGCAAGAACAAACGCAGGATCACCCCAGGCCGACGAATGCGGATCGGCAGCGGCCGCAGTTTGCGCATCATCAACGGCGCGCAGAACCCCAGCATGGCGCCCAGCAGTAGATTGCCGGGGCTCATCGACAGGTTCAAAACCAGCCACAGCAGCCACAGCGCCAACGACAACCAGGGTGCAGGAAACAGGCGCTTCATGGTTGCACCTCCAGCAGCGCTGTCTTGGCTTGCGGGTTTGGAATTACACGGGTTTCGAGCACCGCCATCACGTATTGCTGAGGGTTGTTCAATGCCACGGCCGCCGCTTGGGTGTAGCGCAGCAGCGGTTCGGCCTTGAACGTCAGCGCAATGCTCAGCCCCAGCAGCACGACGATTGGCACGCATTCCAGGCGCCGCAGCAAGGGCGACGGCCGCTCTTGCGGGGTCCAGAAACGCTGGATGCCCAAACGCGAGAAAGCGATCAACGAGGCCAGACCGGACAAGATCAACAGGGCGAGCAACCCCCACGCGCGGTTCGACACCGGTTCGTCGTTGCCATTGCCCAGACCCAGCGGATTGAGCAGGGCGCTGAGCAGGCTGAGTTTGCCGATAAACCCGGAAAGCGGCGGCATGCCGATGATCAGCAGGGCGCAGGCGATGAAGCTCAAACCGAGGAAAGCCATGGTCCAGGGAATCACTTGTCCGACCACGGCTTTCTGTTCGTCATCAAGGTTGAAGCCTTTGGGCGGCTGTAAGGATTCGAGGGGCCGTGGCAGCAGCTCGCCATCATCGAACAGCGGCATTTCGTTGGCCGAACGCGAACGCTCGATCAGCTCGGCCAGCAGGAACAGCGCGCTCAAGGCCAGGGTCGAGCTGACGAGATAGAACAGCGCCGCGCCGATCAGGTTCGGCTGGGCGAAACCGATGGCCGACAACAGAATGCCTGCCGACACCAGAATGCTCAGGCTGGCCATGCGCTCCAGGCGTTGCGCGGCGAGGATCGCCACGGCGGCGCAAACGATGGTCGCCATGCCGCCGTAGATCAGCCAGTCGCCACCAAAATACGCGGATGCCCCGGCCTGGCCGGAGAACAGCAGCGTCCACAAACGCAGCAAAGTGTAGACGCCGACCTTGGTCATGATCGCGAACATCGCCGCCACGGGCGCGCTGGCCGCGGAGTAGGCCGGCACCAGCCAGAAGTTCAGCGGCCACATCCCGGCCTTGGCCAGGAACGCCACCGCCAGAATCGCCGCGCCGGCGTGCAGCAAGCCGCGATCGGCTTCCGGCACCAGCGGGATTTTCAGCGCGAGGTCGGCCATGTTCAGCGTACCGGTGACGCCGTAGATCAGCGCCGCGCCAATCAGGAACAGTGACGAGGCCAGCAGGTTGATAGAAATGTAATGCAGCCCCGACGACACCCGCGCCCGGCCCGAACCGTGCAGCATCAGCCCGTAAGAGGCGGCCAGCAGCACTTCGAAAAACACGAACAGGTTGAACAGGTCTGCCGTCAGGAAGGCGCCATACAGACCCATCAACTGAATCTGGAACAGCGCGTGGAAACTCGAACCCGCACCGTCCCAGCGGGCCATGGCGAACAGCAAGGCGCTGACGCCGATGATCCCGGTCAGCACCAGCATCAGCGCCGACAGACGATCGACCACCAGCACAATACCGAACGGCACCTGCCAGTTGCCCGGCAGGTACACACCGATGGAGCCCGGCACGCCGGTGGTTTGCGTCCATTGCAGCAGCATCACGGCAATGCCCAGCCCCAGCAGGCTGGAGAACAGATTGATTTTGGCCTTTAACGGGCGGTGTTTCTCGCCCAGCATCAGCATCACCGCGGCGGTCAGCAGCGGTAGCAGAATGGGGGCTGCGATCAGGTGCGCCATCGGATTCATTCTTTAGGCTCCCGGCCATCCACATGGTCGGTACCGGTCAGGCCCCGGGAGGCGAGCAGCACCACCAGGAACAACGCGGTCATGGCGAAGCTGATGACGATCGCGGTCAGCACCAACGCTTGCGGCAGCGGGTCGGTGTAGTGCAGCAAATCCTGAGGCACGCCGTCCTTGATGTTCGGCTCCTTGCCGATGAACAGGCTGCCCATGCTGAAGATGAACAGGTTGACGCCGTAGGACAGCAGGCACAGGCCCATGACCACCTGGAACGTCCGTGGTCGCAGCACCAGCCACACGCCGGACGCGGCCAGCACGCCAATGGCGATTGCGATGACTTCTTCCATCAGATGGCTCCTTGCGTGGCAGCCGCTTTGGCCATGGGCTTGGGTTGCGCGCTGGTTTTATGACCGCGTACCGATTGGTGGGCGAGGGCGGTCAGGATCAACAGCGTCGAGCCGACCACCACGGCGTACACACCGATGTCGAAGAACAGCGCGCTGGCGATGTGAATCTCGCCGAGCAGCGGCAATGCGAAATGCCAGGTGTGAGTGGTAAGGAATGGATACCCGGCCACCATCGCCCCGAGCCCGGTGACCGTGGCGAACAGCAGCCCGGTGCCCATCCAGCGCAGCGGCCGCAGGCTCATTTGTGCCTCGACCCACTGGGTGCCGGCGACCATGTATTGCAGGATGAACGCCACCGACATCACCAGACCGGCGACGAAACCGCCGCCCGGTTGATTGTGCCCGCGCATGAACAGGTAGACCGACACCACAAACGCAATCGGCAGCAGCAGACGCACCAGCACCGCTGGCACCATCATGAAACCGAGCGCGGTGTCGCTGGCATGACGCGGGTTGACCAGGTCGGTGACCACGTCGGGCGCCAGCAAGCGCTGTTGGGCCGGCAGTTGCAGGCTTTCTTTCGGTGGACGGAAGCGTCGCAGCAGGGCGAACACAGCCAGGGCCACCGCCACCAGCACGGTGATTTCGCCGAGGGTGTCGAAGCCACGGAAGTCCACCAGCATCACGTTGACCACGTTGCTGCCGCCGCCTTCGGGCAGGGCGCGACTGAGGTAGAACGAGGAAATGTCGTTGGGCGTCTGGCGGGTCAGCATCGCGTAGGACAGCAACGCCATGCCGCCACCGACCGCGATCGACAGCAGCAAGTCGCGGATACGGCGGATGCGTGCCTTGCGCAGACTGCTCGGCAACGGCGACACCTCTTCGATCCGTCGCGGCAACCAGCGCAGGCCCAGCAGGATCAGCACTGTGGTCACCACTTCGACCACCAGTTGCGTCAGCGCCAGGTCCGGCGCCGAGAACCAGACGAAGGTCACGCAGGTCATCAGGCCGCAGACGCTGACCATGGTCAGGGCCGCGAGCCGGTGATACTTGGCTTGCCACGCCGCGCCAAGGGCACAGGCAATCGCCAGCAGCCAGAGGATCACGAACACGATCGAGCCCGGAATCTTCGGACGGTCGCCCCAGCTCAGGCTGCTGTGCAGCATCGGGATCAACCCGGCCAGCACCGCGGCGAGCACCACCAGGAACAATTGGGTTTGCAGGCGCCGGGTGCTGATCCGCCGCTCCAGGCGACGGGCCAGGCGCATCATGATCACCAGGCCGCGCTCGAACAGGCTCTTGCCGTTGAAATGGCTGATCACCGGCGGGTGCGGGAAGCGCCCGCGCTTGAGCTGATTGCGCAACAGTAGATAGAGGGTGATGCCGCAGGACATGGCGATCAGGCTCATGATCATCGGCGCGTTCCAGCCGTGCCAGATCGCCAGGCTGTACTCGGGCAGCGTACCGCCCACCACCGGCAATGCCGCCGCCGCGAGCAACGGGCCGACCACTTGAGCGGGGAAGATCCCCACCACCAGACAGGTAAACACCAGCAATTCCACCGGCGCGCGCATCCAGCGTGGCGGCTCGTGCGGGGTGTGCGGCAGGTCGGTGGCGGTCGGGCCGAAGAACACGTCAACGGTGAAGCGCAGGGAGTAAGCCACGCTGAACGTCCCGGCGATGGTCGCGACGATCGGCAGGGTCATCTCGATCCAGGCCGTCGCGTTGATGAACACGGTTTCGGCGAAGAACATCTCTTTGGACAGGAAACCGTTGAGCAGCGGCACGCCGGCCATGGAGGCACTGGCGACCATGGCCAGGGTGGCGCTGAACGGGATCAGTTTGATCAGGCCGCTGAGTTTGCGAATATCCCGGGTGCCGCTTTCGTGGTCGATGATTCCGGCGGCCATGAACAGCGAGGCCTTGAACGTGGCGTGGTTGAGAATGTGGAACACCGCGGCGACGGCGGCCAGCGGACTGTTCAGGCCCAGCAGCAAAGTGATCAGGCCCAGGTGGCTGATGGTCGAGTAGGCCAGCAGGCCCTTGAGGTCGTTCTGGAACATCGCGCAGTAAGCGCCGAGCAACAACGTACAAGCGCCAGCCCCGCTGACGATGTAGAACCATTCTTCACTGCCGGACAGCGACGGCCACAGGCGTGCGAGCAGGAAGACCCCGGCCTTGACCATGGTCGCCGAGTGTAGATAGGCCGAAACCGGCGTCGGCGCTGCCATGGCGTGGGGCAGCCAGAAGTGGAAGGGGAATTGCGCACTTTTACTCAGGGCGCCGATCAGGATCAGGGGAAGCAGAATAGGGTAGAGGGCATGTGTGCGAATCAGATCGCCGGCGGCCAGGACCTTGTCCAGGTCATAGCTGCCCACCACATGGCCAAGCAGCATGACCCCCGCCAGCAAACACAAACCACCGCCACCGGTGACCATCAACGCCATATAGGCGCCACGTCGCGCATCGGCGCGATGGTGCCAGTAGCCGATCAACAGGAATGAAAAGAGGCTGGTCAGCTCCCAGAAAAATACGATCTGGATCAGGTTGCCGGAGATCACCAACCCCAGCATGGCGCCCATGAACGCCAGGAAAAACGCGAAGAAACGCGGCACCGGATCGTCCGGCGACATGTAGTAGCGGGCGTATAGCGAAACCAGCGTACCGATGCCCAGCACCAGCATAGAGAACAGCCAGGCGAAACCGTCCATGCGCAGAACGAAGTTCAGGCCCAGGCTCGGTAACCAGAAGAACTCTTCGCGGATCACGCCGCCATCGGCGATTTGCGGGTACAAGAGGGCGACCTGGACGGTGCCGATCAGGGCAACCAGGCCAGCCAACAGCGATTCGGTATTACGCGCGTTGTGCGGCAGCAAGGCTGCCAGACAACTGCCGATAAAAGGCAGAAGCAGTAGAACTATCAGAGACATAGGCTTCTAATCTGCGGAAGTTTGTGAAGCATCATACGTGCCAGCTCCCCGATCACCAAACGCCAAGCTGTCGCAGAATCCTACAAAGTAAACGGCAAATTCGTGTTTATCATTGTTTCAGATCGCTATCGATCGTTCCCACGCTCCCGCGTGGGAATGCCTCAATGGACGCTCTGCGTCCGCTCTTGGGACGCGGAGCGTCCCGGGCTGCATTCCCACGCAGAGCATGGGAACGATCAGTGCTCGGCTTCGCGATCCAGATCGTCCTCAACCTCAAGAACCACCTTACCCTTGGTCTTCAACTCACTGACAATCACCGCAGCGACAATCAACCCCGCGCCAACCAACGCTATCGCCGGCAACCGCTCCCCGGCGATCCGCCCGACAATCCCGGCCCACACCGGCTCCCCGGCATAGATCAACGTCGCCCGAGTCGGCGAAACACTCTTCTGCGCCCAGTTCATCGCCACCTGAATCGCCGCACTCGCCGCGCCCAGGCCCAATGCGCTGCACAACAGCAACCACGAGAACCCCGGAATCACTTCCTGAGTCGGCACCACCATCAGAAACGCCAGCACCGAAGTCACCGCCAGCTGCACCACCGTCACCCGGCGCACGTCGACCTGACCGGCATAGGTGCTGATCAGAATGATCTCCGCCGCAATCGCCACGGCGCTGATTAATGTGGCGATTTCACCGGGGCTGAAATTAAACGAAGCGCCGGACGGCCCCGACAACAGCATCAACCCGGTAAAGGCCAGCATGATCCCGATACTCGGCATCAACCCCGGACGCCGTCCCAGCACCAGCCATTGCAGCAACGGCACGAACGGCACATACAGCGCGGTAATAAACGCCGACTGACTGCTTGGAATGCTCTGCAAGCCCACGGTCTGCAAGCCGTAACCGAGCATGATCGCCACGCCGATAAACGCCCCGGCCTTGAGTTCGAACAGGGTCAGTTCGCGCAGATGACGCCAGGAGAACAGGGCAACGATAATCGCTGCCGCGGCAAAACGCAGGCCTACGAAAAACATCGGCCCGCTGACGGTCATTGCATGCTGCACCAGCAAAAAGGTGCCGCCCCAGACCATAGTGATCAGCACCAACACGCATTCAGCTTTGCTGAACCGTGAGAAACGGGAGGAAGCAGGGGAGGAGTTCACCGACGTCATGGCCTTGCGTGCTACCTGAGGGAGACGCACAATGCGTCGGAAGTTGGGCAGTATACTGCGCAACACCATCAAGTGAGCAATATAGTGCACAAAGATTCCACCCAACGGGCGTCGGTCCTCCAGCACGTCAGCCAAAACGTCCGACGTCTGCGCCACGCCGCCGACATGAGCCAGACTGCCCTGGCGGAAAAATCCGGTGTCAGTCGCCGCATGCTGGTGGCCATCGAGGCCGGCGAGAAGAACGTCAGCCTGACCACTCTTGATCGCGTGGCCGAAGCGCTGGACGTTGCCTTCAGCGACTTGATCCAGGCCCCTGAAGCCCGCGACCCGAGCCGCATCAATGAACTGGCCTGGGCCGGCACGATCCCAGGCAGTAAAGCGGTGTTGCTGGCCAAAGCTACCGCCACTCGTGAAGTGGAACTCTGGGAATGGCGCCTTGAGCCAGGCGAGCATTACCCCTCGGAGCCGGATGCCGATGGCTATAGCGAACAGATTTATGTGTTTGAAGGCTGCCTGACCCTGATGCTCGGCAACGAGCCGCAGAAAATCGCGGCGGGTGAGTTCTTTATGTTTGCCAGTAATCAGCCGCATTCCTATCGCAATGAGGGGGACGTGGCGGCGCGCTTTGTGCGTAATGTGGTGATTTGATCGGTGCCGATTTTGTCGCGTAAAACACGTATATACCTGTTGCTTCTCACAGTAGACGATGTGCCTCGGATCCAACAATGATGAGTGCGCCGGCGGATGGCGGCCCACTCCTTAAAATCGGATTCAGACATGTCTATTAATCACAAAAAGCCGTCAGAGCTTTTACCTGCACCCGTACTACCAGTGGCCTACGGCGACAATGTCTTTCTCGAAGATGTCATTGCCGGTGCCCGGGTCGATATTGAATTGAACCGGAACGTCTATCCGGGCACGCAGGTGACCCTTGAATACAAGGTTGGCAACACTCCCAATAGATTAGTGATTCCACTTCAAGAGGGACGAGCATCATTCTTGATTCCTGCTTGCGCATTTATTAACAGTCTGTGGGTGGGGGGAATACAGATGCGGTATTGGGTCGACGATCCATTCCATAAAAGCGAAGTGCTCGATTTGGGCGTATCGATGCGTTGTTGAGACAGGCCAGGCTGTTGGCGGGGCAACAGTGGAACATCTTGCATTTTTTAGTTGATGTGTTTTCTTCTACGCTGGGCTGTCCGGCAGCGCCGATGTGACTGCATGGGGCGATATGCCCGATGTCTATTCATGTAAACATTGACCAGTGAGAACGGCATGACTGACACCCCAAGCGGACAGGCGACCAAACCCATCCGCCACGCGGATATCCTGATCATCGGTGGTGGCCTGAGCGGCACGATGCTGGCGGCGCAGTTGTTGCGTTTGCCGGGCAAGCGTCAGGCGTTGGTGATCGAGCCCCGCGCCGAACTCGGTCGGGGCGAGGCCTATAGCGCGGTCGAACTGGGGCATACGCTTAACGGCAACGCGGCGCGCATGAGTGTCGATCCCGACAACGCTGATGATTTGACCCAATGGCTCACCAAACACATCGCGACGGGTGGATGGCCGGAGTCGGATCAGCAACATGTGCCAGTCAGTGAATTGTTCCCGCCGCGTGGGCTGTTTGGGGTCTATGTGCAGCAGCGTCTGGCCGAAGCGCAGGCAGTGGGTGAGCGCCACGGTTCGACCGTCGAACATGTGCGTGCCGAAGTGGTGGACCTGCAAACCCGGGACGATTCAGTGCAATTGACCTTGAGTGATGGGCAATGCTTGCAAGGCGCCTATGCGGTACTGGCCACCGGTATGTTCCCCGCCGCACGCACGCCGCAGACCGAATCCAGCGGCCTGAACGCCGCCGCCCTCGACCCGTGGGATGTGGCTTCCATGCGGCAGCTCGATCCACAATCCACGGTGCTGATCATCGGTTCCGGGTTGACCATGGTCGATGCCGTGGTGTCGCTGGAGCAGGCCGGGCATCGCGGGCCGATCGAAGTGTTTTCCCGTCATGGTCTGCTGCCTCACGTGCGTAGGCAGCCGCCAGCCTGGGTGGATTTTTTGGCCGAGGATCACAGCATTCGCACACCGCGTCAGCTGATGCGCGAACTGCGTCGGCATTGCCGCGACGCCATCGCCCAAGGCATCGACTGGCAAGCGCCACTCGACACGGTGCGGGCGCACATCGGGCGGTTGTGGAACCAGGCGACGGACGTGCAACGCCGGCAATTCGTGCGCCATGTGCGGCCGTGGTGGGAGAGCCATCACCATCGCTCTCCGCCGTTGAGTGCCGAGTTGGTGGCGCGGCTGCACGGGGAAGGGCGGTTGCGGATTCATGCTGCATCGTTCAAAGGGTTGGAGCCTTCGTTGAGCGGTGGGGTGAGTATCCGCATCCGTCGCCGTGGCGAGGCCGAAACCTGCGTGGTGCACGGCGCGGCACTGATCAATTCCAGCGGCATCGAATACGACTGGCGGCGGGTGGCGCGGCCATTGCCGCAGCAGCTATTGGCGCGCGGGCTGGTGCGGCCGGGGCCATTGGCGTTGGGCATTGCCGCCGCGGATGACGGCGCGGTATTAAGCGCCGATGGGCAGGTCGCCAGCCGTTTGTTCGCCATGGGCCCACCGTTGCGCGGCATGTGGTGGGAGAGCACGGCAGTGACCGACGTGGCGAGCCAGGCCAAGTCTCTTGCGGCGCGATTGGTGGATTGACCGAAAGTTGGAGGGGGCCTTTTCGGGCCTCTTCGCGAGCAAGCCCGCACATTTGATCTCAGGCGTACACAGATCGTGTGTTCACCGAAGATCCCCGGTGGGAGCGGGCTTGCTCGCGAAGAGGCCAGTACAGTCACTACAACGCTCAGGCCACTAAACAAGCATTGTTTAAACGACACTCTTTTCCACGTCGACCCCGAGGTCGATAACGAAACCCTGCTGGCCGCAACCCAACGGGGGCAAGCCTCTCGCTGCTGTATCGAGCCCGCCGCGTGGTTCAGTTGGTCTGACACATTTGATATTAATTTCCTTGTCGGCTGAATTTTTCAAAATGTGTGGGGTCTGTTTACCGTCCGTGATGGCTGGCGTCATTTAGCCAGTATTTCTGACATCAATTTCAGGGTGACCACGACCCTTCTCCTGCGGGCATCAATGTACGCCCTCAGCACTTATGACATGGAGCGTTATGCTTATCTCCCCACGGATGTGGCCGGTGCTGTGCGCGCTATTGCTTGGCTTGGGTACACAGAGCAGCGCCGATGGCGCCAGCCTGCCAACGCCGGGCGACCAGGACCTGATCCGCGATCGCCAGAACCGCCTGATTGAAGAACAGCAGCGTCGACTGGAAGAACTCAAGGAACTGCCGGGCAAGCCAACATTGCCCGCAACACCGGCCGCCCCGGTGGATACACGTTGCTTTCCTATCAAAGACATCGAACTCAAGGGCGCCGACAGTCTGTCCGCTGCCGACCGCGAGCGCTTGCTCAAGCCTTATATCGGTCAATGCCTGGGCGTCTCGCAACTCAACGAATTGCTCAAGGTCATCACCGACCATTACATCGGCAAGGGCATGATCACCAGCCGCGCCTACTTGCCGCAGCAAGACCTCTCCAGCGGCCACTTAAGTGTGTTTGTAGTCGAGGGCAAACTCGAGGGTTTGAAGGGCGCTGACGACAGCCATATTTCCGATTGGGAACTGTCCATGACCTTCCCCGGTAAAACGGGCGAACTGCTCAATCTTCGTGAAATAGAACAACTGGTGGATCAGTTGAACCGCTTGCCCTCCAACCAGGCGCAAATGGAACTGACCCCCGGCGTTCAGGTCGGCGGCAGTAACGTGCTGGTCAAGAACAACCCGCAAAAGCCTTGGCGTGCCAACCTGTCGCGTAACAACGACGGTCAGAAAAGCACCGGTGAACAGCAGTGGGGCGCGGGCTTTGAGTGGGACAGCCCGCTGGGGCTGGCCGACCAGTTGATGTTGCGCGGCGGCCATGACGCGTTGAGCGATCACCAGAAAACCTCGAAAAACGCCATGCTCTATTACAACGTGCCTTGGGGCTGGTGGAACTTCAGTTATACCTACAGCCAGAGCGAATACCGCTCCCAGGCCCAAGGCAATGGTTTCAACTTCAGCCAGAGCGGCGACAGCGAGAGTCATCAATTTCGCGCCGAGCGCCTCGTCCATCGCGATGCGGTGAGCAAAACGTCGATCAATGCCGGCTTCGCCCATCTGCGCACTAACAACTACATCGAAGATAGCCGCCTGGATAACAGCAGCCAGCGTATTACCGAAGCCCAGTTGGGTATCAACCACGGCCGGCGTATTGGCCAGTCGTTCGTCAACCTGGACCTGGGCATGCAGCAGGGCATCGGCGCGCTGGATGCACAAGGCAACGACCAGCGTCGTGATGATGCCGGCAATCTTACCGCCAACGCTCGCTATCGAAAGTACACCGCCACGGCCAGTTACCTGTTGCCGTTCAACTGGCTGGGCGAGTCCTTCACGTTCAGCAGCCTCGCCACGGGCCAGCGCAGCGAAGACGTGTTGTTCAGTCCGCAACGCATCAGCCTGGGTGGCAGCTCATCGGTGCGTGGCTATAAAGACCAGTTTTTATCCGGGGACAGCGGCGGCTACTGGCGCAACGAGCTGCGCTGGACCCGCCCGGTGACTGTCGATTGGCTGCGCCCGGCACTGAGCGAGTACGGCACCAGTGTCGGCTATGACCAAGGCGTGATCAGCAATGACCGATACAACAGCGAAGTGCATGGCCGAATGTCCAGCAACTCTCTGGAACTCTTCGCCCGCGGCAAGTACCTCGCCACTCGCGTGACGTTCGCCCACTCGCTGGAACGCCCCACCGTGCTCACCGAGCGCGAGGCGCCGATCTACTTCCAGGTCGACCTGTTTCTTTAATTCATTTGTTATCGCGTCGAGATTCTGAATATGGACGTTCACCAGCTTGCCTTTCTGTCCCGCCAGCCTTCGGCTGCCGTGGCCCCTCGCACGCACTTCCTGGGCATGCCCAAACGCTTGCTGGCATTGCTGCTGGCGAACGTCATGTTCTGGCAGCCGATCTGGGCCCAGGCCGAGGGCATCGCCGTCAGTGGCAACACCCAGACCGGCATAGGGCAGGCCGGCAACGGCGTACCGGTGATCAATATTGCCGCGCCCAACGGTGCCGGGCTCTCGCACAACCAGTTCAAGGATTACAACGTCGGTCGCCAGGGCGTGATCCTCAACAACGCGACGAACGCGGTGCAGAACACCCAACTGGGCGGCCACATCCTGGGCAACAGCCAGCTCGGTGGACGGGCAGCCGGCACCATCCTCAACGAAGTCAACGGCGGTAGCCCCAGCCAGCTCAACGGCTACACCGAAGTGGCAGGTCGGTCAGCAAGGGTCATCATTGCCAACCCTTACGGCGTGAGCTGTAACGGTTGCGGCTTCATCAACACGCCGCGCGTGACCCTCAGCACCGGCAAGCCTGTACTCGACGGCAGCGGCAAGCTTGATCACTTCGAGGTTGATGGCGGCAGCATCACCATCGATGGCATGGGGCTTGATGCGGCCAACATTGATCAATTCGACCTGATTACCCGTTCGGCGAAGATCAACGCAGACATCCATGCCCGGCAATTGAATGTCATTACCGGTGCCAACAACGTCAACGCCGACAGCCTGGCCACCACCCCTCGCGCGGCCCGTGATGCCGACAAGCCTCAACTGGCAATCGATGCGGCGGCGCTGGGCGGGATGTATGCCAACACCATCAAACTGGTGGGCACCGAGCAGGGCGTCGGGGTCAAGCTTGCGGGCAACATGGCTGCCAGTGCCGGCGATATTCAAATCGATGCCGGTGGCCATCTGAGCATGGCGCAGACATCGGCCCAAGGTGCCTTGCGGGTCAACGCGCAGAGTGTCGAGATGACCGGCAAGGCTTACGCCGGCAGCGTCGATGTACGTACGCCCGGCGAGCTGGTCAACCGGCAGAGTCTGGCCGCCCGCAACCGCATCGACATCAATGCGGGAAAACTCAGTAACTCCGGCGTGATTGCCGCGGGCATCGAGGCCGATAACAGCCGCAACTCCACGGGCGACCTGAGCATCACCAGCCCCTCCGTGACCAACACCGGCAGTCTCGAAGCCAGTCGCTCGTTGAGCATCCGTGCGAGCACAACCCTGACCAATCAAGGCGTGGTTCAGGGCGCGGCGGTCGATCTGACCAGCGCCCGGGTGACCAATCAGGGCGCTGCTGCGCGAATCGTCGGTGACCAGCAGCTGGTGATCAATACGCCGGCCATCGTCAACCTGGCAGGGGTGATCCGCTTTGGCGCAGGGCAGGCGGCGTCCTTGCAACTCGACAGCCTGGACAACCGCGAAGGCTTGATCCAGGTGCTGGGCGGCAGCCTGACAATCACCGCCCGCCAGCTGGATAACCGTGGCGGGCAAATCGACGCTGGCGGCCTCATCGTCGATACCACCACGCTTGATAATCGCGCCGGCCTGCTTTCTGCCAGCGCCGGTAATGCGCGGGTGAACACGCGTGGCAGGTTCGACAACACTTCGGGCACTCTCCAGGCGAAAAACCAGCTTTCAGTCACGGGCCAGGAGGTCATCAACCATGGCGGCAGGCTGCTGGCGGTCAATGGTGACCTCGATCTGAAAGCCTCGAGCCTCGATAACCAGCTCGGCAGCGTGCTGGGGACCAAGGTCAGCATTCGCGCGCCGGGTGGGCAGGTCGACAACCGCGGCGGGAAAATCGTCGGCGAGCGCGTTGATCTGAACGCCTCGGGGCTCGACAACAGCAACGCGGGGCTGCTGGCGGCAGGCGCCCGGGGCATGAGCCTGATTTTCGATCCGGCGGCCATCAAGGCGCAGTTGCTCAATAACAAAGGGCGCATTCAGAGCGACGGCGGCCTTTTGCTGCAAGGTGGCTGGCTGGACAACAGCGCGGGCACAGTGCTCGGTAAAACCATCCAGGTCGATGCTCAACGGCTGATCAACAACGGCAAGGGCGCACTGGTCAGCAATGGCGGCGACGTTGTCCTGAATGTCAGCAACCTGTTGAGCAACCTCACCGGTGTGATCGATGCCGGTAACAGCACGGTCACCGTCACCGGCGCGAGCCTGATCGATAACCAGGGTGGCACGATTCGCGGCCAGCAACTGGGCCTTCAGGCGGCCACTTTGCTCAACGGTCAGAAGGGGCAACTGGTCGCAGGGTCCGGTGGGTTGACCTACAGCGGGAACCGACTGGACAACAGCGGCGGCGTTATTCTCGCCGACGGTGGGCTTGCCAGCCTGAAGCTCGGCAAGGGCAGCATCGGCAACCTTGGCGGCACGATCCAGGGCGACACCGTCGAGGTGACCGCCGGCAGTCTCGATAACAGCAGCGATGGCACCAAGGCCGGCATGATCGCCAGCCTGGCGGGTGAACTGAAGCTGACCGTCGATTCACTGACCAGCCGCGCCGGCAAACTCTTCGCCAAGACCGCGCTGGTGTTCAAAGGCTCCACGCTGGACAACAGCGGTGGACAGCTCAGTGGCAACACCGTTGACCTGACGGCCGACCAACTGACCAACCAGGGTGGCCTGATCGAATCCAACACCTGGCTTGCACTCCAGGGCGGCACGCTGGACAACAGCGCTTCCGGGCGGATCCGTGCGCTGGGCAACAACGTCAGTACTCTTCGCGTCTCGACAGACGACATCAGCACGCTCGATTTCAGCGACACCGTCAATAACCACAATGGCACCATCGAGGTCGGTAACTCGTCGTTCAGTTTCAAATCCAGCACGCTGGATAACCGTACCGGGACCCTCGAACACGCCAACACCGGGTTATTTACCTTGCACCTCGATCGCCTGACCGGTGCCGGTGGTGATATCACCGGCCTGGGCAGCGGCGACTGGAATTTTGGCGCGGTGGATGGGCTGGGGCGTGCACAGCTCAACGAGGCCCTGACTTACACCAGCGATTCGCTGACGCTTCAGTCTGGCGATCGCCTGGCCAGCAGCACCGCCCTGGTGCTCAACCTCGGCAGCCTGAATAACGGCGGCGAGTTGCTCAGCGATGGCGACCTCACGCTGAACCTTACGGGCGATCTGTTCAACAGCGGTCGGTTATCCGCGCAAAAAATGCTGGCTATCACCGCCCATGACGTGCGCCAGAACGGCGGACGCATGGGGGGCGGCACCGACACACGCCTCAACCTGAGCGGTACGCTGGATAACCTCGGTTACCTGACTGCCCGCCAGAACCTGCGCATCGACGCGGCGCAAATCGACAACCGCGGCACACTGGGTGCCCAAGGCAAAGTCGACCTCACCGCCACCGGCGGCATCACCAACGGCGCCGATACATTGCTGTTCAGCGGCGGCGACATGAGCTTGCGCGCCAGTAGCCTGCTGAACTGGTATGGCGACCTCTACAGCGCCGGCAATCTTAGCTTCGCCGGCATCGACGGCGCCGCCGCGCAAAGTTTCAGAAACCTCTCCGGGACCGTCGAAAGCCAAGGCAATATCAGCCTTCACGCCGTCTCGCTGGAAAATGCCAAAGCCGAATTCGAGCTGGACCAACAACGGGTGAGCGGCACCTTGAAGTGGGCGTGCAGCCAACACTGTGGCGGACATGACTCCTTCAAACGCGGCTGGATCACCATTGGCCAAACGTTCATCGAGCGCGCCATCAAAGACTCTGCTTCGGCGCGCCTGGTTGCAGGCAAAGACCTCAACATCCAGGCCTCAAGCGTGCAGAACCGCTACAGCCTGCTGGCCGCCAACAACAACCTGACCATCATTGCCGATGACCTGCTCAACCAGGGCGCGTCCACTCGCACCGGGCAGAACACCATCGTGATCCGTACACCGAGGCGCATTTCCACCGGTTATTGGGATCAGATGGAGTACGTCGACGTCCCGGCCTTCAACGCGGCCGTTGCCGCCGGGAACTACGACGACGCCCGCTTCGAACTGCTGAAATCGCGTTCCAGCGACAGCCGCTTCCAGGAGCGCAGCAATGTCACCGTCTGGACCGACAACCCTGAGCCGACCTACGCCGCCACGATTCAAGCCGGCGCCACCGTCAACCTCAGCGTCACGCGTACCGTGCAAAACGGCACGCTGCACGAGAACACGCTCGAACAACTGACCGGTACGCTGGGCGACGACCAGACCGGCGTCGGGGTAGGTGAGGTCAATATCAACCTCACCCCGCAGGCGACCGGTGCCGCCGCCGTGACGCCTGCCGCTGTGCAACCCATCGAGCGTATCGCGGCGGATGGCAGCGTACAGACCGTCTTCAAACCGGTGGATTACAGCGGGCTACCTTTCACCTCTGTGGACCCGACGGCCGGGCCGAATTTCCAAACGCCCAAGGGCGATTACGGGTTGTTCATCAAGAACCCCGACCCGACAAGCCGCTACCTGATCGAGACCAACCCGAACCTCACGAACCTGTCGCAGTTCTTTGGTTCGGACTACCTGCTCAAGCTGTTGAACGTCAACGCCGACAGCACTTGGCGTCGACTCGGCGATGGCCTCTACGAGCAGCGCCTGATTCGCGATGCGGTGCTGGCGAAAACCGGCCAGCGTTTTCTCGCCGGCGGTTTGACCAGCGATTACGAGCAATACCGCTACCTGATGGATAACGCCCTCGCCAGCAAAGACGCACTGCGCCTGAGCCTTGGCGTCTCGTTGACGGGCGAGCAGGTCAGCGCGCTGACCCATGACATTGTTTGGATGGAAAACCGCATCGTCGACGGGCAAAAAGTCCTCGTGCCAGTGCTGTACCTGGCCCAGGCAGATAACCGTAACGTACGCGGCAGCAGCCTGATTCAGGGCCGGGACTTGAACCTGTTCACCGGCGGCGATCTGGTCAACGTCGGCACGCTGCGCGCCAGCAATAACCTCAACCTCCAAAGCACCGGCAGCGTCTACCAGGGCGGGCTGGTCGAGGCCGGCAACGACCTGCAAATACTGGCGCAAGACAGCATTCGCAACGCCATGGTCGGCGAGATCCGCGCCAGCCAGGTCAGCCTTGTCGCGCTCAAGGGCGACATCATCAACGACCGCACCGCGATTCAGGTTCGTGACGGCGCCGGCATGCGCACCCTGACCGACGCGGGCAGCAGCATCAGCGCCCGGGAAAACCTGGCCGTTGCGGCCGGCCGCGACCTGACCAACCACGGCGCCTTGAGCAGTGGCGGCAACGCGACCCTGACGGCGGGCCGGGACATCAACCTGGCGGCCAAAACCGATACCAGCGAGAAACACGAATTCAGCGACGGCGGCCACAAGTCGAGCATCACCACTGACGTGAAGAACCTCGCCGCGACCGTTACTGTCGGCGGCAACCTGACCGTGGATGCGGGCCGCGACGTCAATGTCATTGCCAGCCAGGTCAAGGCCGGGAACAACCTGACCATCAGCGCCGGCCAGGACTTCAACGTGACCTCGGCCGACGAAATCCACAACGTCGCGAGCAAAACCAAGGACGGCAAAAAACGCATCACTGAAGAAAACGACCGTACCACCCAGATCGCCAGCATCTTGAGCGCGGGCAACAACTTCAACGCCCAGGCCGCTCGTGACATCAACCTCATCGCCAGCAAGATCAGCGCCGGCAACGAAGCGTATCTGTACAGCGGCAACAAGCTGAGCCTGCTGGCCGCGCAGAACAGTATGCATACGCTGTATGACATGAAGGAAAAGGGTAACTGGGGCGCCAAGAAGGCCCAGCGCGATGAAGTCACTCAGATCACCCACGTCGGTACCGAGATCAACACCGGCGGCCGCCTCACCCTCGCCAGTGCCGGCGATCAGCGCTACCAGGTCGCCAAGCTCAACAGTGGCAAAGACCTGATTCTTGAAAGCGGCGGTGCCATCGCTTTCGAGGGGGTCAAGGACTACCACGACGAAAGCCACACCAAGAGCAAGAGCGATTTGGCCTGGACCAGCTCCAAGGGTAAGGGCAATACCGATGAGACGTTGCGTCAGAGCACGCTGATTGCCCAAGGCTCGTTGGCCATTCGGGCTGTCGATGGGCTGAAAATCGACATCAAACAGATCAATCAAAACACCGTCAGCCAGACCATCGATGCGATGGTCAAGGCCGACCCGCAACTGGCCTGGGTCAAGGAAGCGGAAAAACGCGGGGATGTGGACTGGCGCCAAGTGAAGGAGGTGCATGACTCCTTCAAGTACAGCCACTCCAGCCTGGGCCAGGGCGCGATGCTGGCGATCATCATTATCGTGACGATCCTCACCGCAGGTGCGGCCAGTGGTCTGGCTGGCGCGGCGGCCGGGGCTCAGGCCGGCACCGCCTCCGCCATGGCGGCGGCGACGACTGCCGAGGCAGTGGCCGCAGGGGCAACCTATGTCGGGGCAGGCTGGGGCAACGTCATGGCCACGGCGGCGATGACGTCCATGGCCAGCACGGGTGCTGTCAGCGTAATCAACAACAAGGGAAATCTGGGCGCGGCTGTTAAAGACACGTTCAGCAGCGACAGCCTGAAAAATGCCGCCATTTCCGGGATGGTCGCCGGGTTTACCACTGGCGTGATCGACCCGAAATTGGGCGGGACAACCAAGCCTTACAACAGCATCACCAAGGGTTTCGACTTATCCACCCTTGAGGGCATAGGTGGTTTCGCCGTGCATGCCGGCGCACAAGGCGTTACCTCGGGCGTGGTCAAAACCGCAGTCAACGGCGGCAGCCTGGGCGACAACCTGGTCGATGAACTCGTGGCCCAGGCCGGGACCGTTGCGGCGGCTGTGGGGTTCAGCCAGGTCGGCAGCTTCGCTCAGAAAGAGTACCTCAAGGCAGCGGCCGATAAAGACTCGGTCGGCATGGCGCTGTGGGCCGAGGGTGGCGCTGGACGAACCGCGCTGCACGCCATGATGGGCGGCGCGATGTCCTCGGCCACCGGCGGCGACTTCGCGACCGGTGCAGTGGCCGCCGGTGCCAGCCAGGCCATGGCTGGCGCTTTGAATGATGTCTTCAAAACGCAGCCGGAATATCGCGAGGCCGCCGCACAAATCGTCGGCCTGACCGCCGCCGGTCTTGCCGGTAAAGACGTTGAAAAAGCGGCCTGGGTTTCGCTGATGGCCGATCAGTACAACCGCCAGCTTCATCCAGACGAAATCCCGTTGCTGAAGAAACAGGCCGACAGTCTGGCGAAGGAAGCCAATCTCAGCCCTGAAGAAGCGGAAAGTCGCTTGGCCAAAGCGCTGGTTTATTACACCGACAAAGACTGGAACGGTGTGCTGAGCGGCCAAGGTGCTGCGCCCGATGCCCTGACGGTGAAGCATTTGGGCATCGCGCTGGCACCGCTGGGCGCCACGTACGCACCCGCAGCGGCGACGGATGTTCCGGCAACCGGTCCCGAGAAAACCTACACCCCCACCGAAACCGCCGCGTTAATCGCCAACTACAGCAGCACCCATGCGGCGCAGTACGCGGACAACAAAATCAATGCCATCAACCTGCAAGGGCTATTCACAGGCGATCTCGGTTATGAATACGCCAATTACTACCACAAGAACCTGGCGGTCGGCCCGGGCCTGACGGATTGGGGCACGGTAACCGGCAGCACCCAAGGTGCGGGGAAGGCATTGTCGGAGGCAGCGGGTTCGGCGTGGGCCTTGCTGAGCAACCCGGTGCAAGGCAGCGAACAAATCGCCAATGGCCTGGTAGGGCTGACCAAGCACCCGGTCGACTCGTTGATGAGTAGCGTCGAGGCGAGCCAAACCAAAGCGGCATTGGCAACCCTGTACGACATGCAAGGTAACACCGCCGCCAGCGCCGCGATCCGGGCGCAAAGCGACGTTGAATTTGCGTTGAACTTCCTTCCGGTGAACCGGGTTAAGACGCTGGCGAAGTTGGGGGCGGGTAGTACGGTCATTAAAGCCGCTGACAACGTTGTACTTCCAGCGGGGTATCGTGAGGGTAGCTCAGCAGGAGCGGCGTTTAACGAGACGGGTGCACTGCCGGAAGGCTATCGTCGGGTCGTTAATACCAGGACCGGTAATACTGAAGTCGTCGGCTCTGATGGCATCTTTTATTACGAAACCGCCGAGGGTGGACTGAGGCCGAAGGCTGGGGGTAATCTGGCAGAGTTGGTGGCGGCTGAGGCGAAGATTGCGGGTGCAAAAGGCGTATCGACTAATCCAAATGAGGCGTTTTTCTGGTCTGGTCGAACTGATGGGGTTGGTGGTGCAGATATAGCCCAGCAGATTGCTACGCAACAAGGAGGAACAACCCTTGAAGCATTGATGGCCCAACGTGGTATACAAATGCCAGCATGGGACGCTACAAATCCAGTCGTTGTGAAGGCATGGCAAGACATCTCTGCTCAGTATGCAAATGGAGTTTCTGGGACCGTGCGTGCAGTAATCGGACAGAGTTTACGTCCCGGAAACGTGTGGGAAACAGCAGAGTTGCCTGCGTTGATGAAAAATCCTAACGTAGATAAAATTATTACTATCGATCCTGTAACAATGGGCGAGAAAGTTATTTATGTGAGGGGTGAGCAGTGATTCTTGAAGTCTCTCGAGGTCATATCAAAGTAAAAATTGGAGATAGAACGGCGACCGCTCAAGGCGAGATGTTCTTTCCTGGTAACGATAAAATGGGCTTTGTGGTGTATAGAAACTCCATGAGGTTTTGGGACGTGCCTAACCAACATCAGATTATGACTTCCGAGGATATCGATACGGTTATCTCTGATATTCAGGCCGATTTTTTCAGGGGAGGGCATACCTTAGAGATTGAGAATTAAAAAGGTGCAAAAGATGGAGGTGCGAGTGGGCTCAGTGGTGGTAAACCATCTGTGGTGGATGATCCATATAGCCCGAGCGCTGTTACTGAGCGTTCTAAAGTAAGGGGAATAGGGAAGGGAAAGGGGACGGGAAAGGGGACGGATTTATTTGTTTGCTTCGGGCGTAGTGGTCAGAAAATAAATCTGTCCCCTTTGTTTCTTGTATTGATAGGGCAGCTTTTGATAAGTGGAAGGTGCAGTACTGGCAGCGACGATCTGCAGATTTTAGGAGTTGGGAATGAGCCAAATTACGGCGCATCAAATTGAGGATTTAGTATCACTGCATCCTGATATCGTGTGCTTTGGTAGTGAGGTCGATCACGTGGGTGACGACTGGATTAAGAAGGCGGAGCAGAGGCTAGGGCTAGAACTGCCAGGGTCGTACAAGTGGTTTTTAAAGACGTATGCGGGTGGGGAAATTGGTACTGAAGAAATTTACAGTATCTATGGCGTGGACTTTGAGAGTGTCAATGGGGGAGATATTGTCTATCAACATATTGTGGGCACAAAAAATAATCTGGTAGATGAAAAAAAGCTTGTGATTAGCGGAACTGACATGGGGGAAGTCTTTTTCTTTGACTATTCAAGGTTTAAAGATGGTGAGTGCCCCGTGAGTCTTCGGCTTCCATCTGGCGAGAATGTTAATTACGCTTCAGATTTTTATGAATTTTTATATAAACGAATTTCTGCTCATATTTGATAGATATCCTCATCCTACACCGGCCCCGTGCCGGTGTTGTGTTATCTACTTACTGCAAAACAGCCCTTCCTTCACTGCTCGCTTTAGTCGTGGCCTGAGCGATATCTGTGCAACGAATTTTTGTTGGCTCTTAGGTAGCCGGTCAATGGCTTCCAATTGCTGCTGCCATTTCGGAGCGAGTCCACGCTTACGCACGGTGAGGAAAAGGGGGCGGATTTATTTGTTTGCTTCGGGCGTAGCGTTCAGAAAATAAATCTGTCTCCTTTTTTTAGCATTCAGAGTTGGCGAGTTTCTATTCAAAAGTATTTACCGAGGCAGGCGTCGAAAACTTTAAGTTTTTAATCGCTCCGGCGACTAAGTGAGGCGTGTAATGAGTAGTGATCGGGAAGTGTTGGAACAAATTCTTGGCGGAACAATTGAGCAGCGTGGGCAACGTGCGCTGCCAGGCTTAAGACCTGTTGAGGGGGTGGAGTTTGTTTACTACGAAGACGATGGGAAGAGTAAAGCCAAGAAACAATTTAACGCCATCTTGGATTCTGCAGGTTCAATAAGGGCAACTAGCGGTGGCGTTGTGTCCGACAGTTGCAAAATTTATATGCCGGATGGCCATCTATTTCATGTGTTGTCTTACCATGGAGATATAGAAGGTTGGCGGGAGGCAGTTGAGTCAGGAGCAAAGGCTCGTGGCCTACTTCTTGCCCGAATTGAAGGTGATCAATTTGCCATCTCCGATGGCCGCTCGATCCCTCTGTCAGAGTGCAAAATAGAGTTCTCTTGAACCCTGGCAACCTTCAACACCGACCTCGTGCCGGTGTTGTTTTATCTGCCGAACTGTTGATTCTTTTCTGCTATTCGGCAGCTACCGAACTGCTACTTATCCGCTCTCAACTGGTATCAGGAAAAGGGGATGGATTTATTTTTTTTGCTTCGGGCGCATGGTCAGAAAATAAATCCCCTTATGTCACGAGGTGTAGAACATCAGGGAGGCATTAATAGAGCGCAAGGTTCAGCAGAAAAATTATTTGGTAGATAACTATGAAAAATGCAGTAGAAATGCGAAAGCTTATAGGCGCAATAACATCCGCTGAGCTTTATGAAGGGGGTTATGGTGACTGTATATCTAATGTTGATGCCATACTGAACGGCGTTGACGATTCGGACCGAAGAGGTGTGCCTACTGATTATCTGGAATTTCTTGCGGACTTTGGATTCGGTGAGCTAGACGCTGCGTTTTATGTAAATGATGGTCCAGTAAAGTATTCTTCTATGTCTGGTAGAGAAGTAGATGGGTATGAGGGTGTGTATGTATTTGCTGGTAACTCAAGTGATGTGCTATATGCTTTTGATTCCAGGGATAATTGGTCGGTAGTGGAGATTAGCTCTGAAGCTGATGGGTTTAAAGTGTTGTCGGTGGATTTTTCTAGTTTTATGTTGGATAAGCTTAAGTATGTTAAGGGGCTAGTCGAATGGCGTGCAGAAAACTGAGCGTCGAAAAATTTTAAGAATGGCGGATAAGGGGACGGATTTATTTGTTTGCTTCGGGCGTAGTGGTCAGAAAATAAATCTGTCCCCTTATTTTGATTGAAATGGGCGCTAGGAAAATTGATGATTACACATGGCATCACCATCAGGATAACGGCCGAATGCAATTGATTCCTGAGATGGTACATAAAAAGACGGGGCATATCGGTGGCGAAGCTATAGGAGGAATGTAATTATGTTGAATTTCGAGCGCTATAACGACGAGTTGATGGGGTTCGTACTTGTCTGTCTATTTTGTGAGGCTATCAGTAAAACTGAGTTCCAAATCTGGTGCGCTCAGAGTGCCACCTTAGAAAACGCGCCATATTTTCTGTATGACCTAATGGAGTTTGATGATGAAATTTTTAAAATCTATCAGATCATCGGTAGGGTACCTTATTGGGAACATAGTGATGATGAAGAGTATGCGCTGTATGGCATAGCTGTTCGTCGCGGGATGAAGCCTTACGATATGCCTTTGTCTCTAGAGGAGGCTTTGAAAAAATTAGAGGCAGCCCCCACGACAGAGCAAGCGTTTCGTCAGGCGTTTAGTTTTATTGAACTGTAGTTTTGGGGGAGTAGGGAATAAAGGAAAAGGGGGGCGGATTTGGGGCGGATTTATTTGTTTTCTTCGGGCGTAGTGGTCAGAAAATAAATCTGTCCCTGAGGGATCCCCACAAATCTACCCCAGCACCTGTGCCTGTTGATGTACCTCGTCTCGCAATGTGCGATCAAGTCTCTCCAAGGTTTCCCGAGAGTTTGAGCCGCGTCCGCAACGCCAGTATTCCAAGCCCAGTCGCCACAAGACGGCACTGGAAGGGAAAGGGGACGAATTTACTTATCCGGTGGTTTGACCGAAAGTTGGAGGGTGTTTTTTTCGGGTCTCTTCGCGAGCAAGCCCGCTCCCACATTGGATTTCGGGCGTACACAAATAATGTGTTCACCGAAAATCCCCTGTGGGAGCGGGCTTGTTCGCGAAGGGGCCGGCCCATCCAACACAAAACCCACAGTCAGACCAATAAACAGGCGATGTTTAATCGACATCTCCAGACACTCACTCAGACTACACAGCCTTGCGCCGTTGCCTACGACTACGCCAGAATCCGCCGGCTTGTGCGCCTTGAGGCCGGGCTCTATCGTTTCCGGGTCGCTGACGAATCAGCGATCGGGTTTAGCAGCCCGGGTCATCTCTAGACGTACAACGTTAACCGTTCATGTTATGGCGGCTTTGCGTGGGGCACTTCGGTGCGCCGGGTTCTAGAGTCCTGGTCTGCTAACCCGCGTACAGCCGCCACCTCTTTTTCGTTTAGCAGCGATTTGTAGCGGCTCCATAACTCTAGGAGCGTCATATGTTCAAACCAACACCAAATCCACCGGAAACCGATCCAACCTCCCCGTACGAATCCCTCGATTCCAAAAAACTCCACGAAGCCGCCGACCGCGCCCTCGACCACTACCTCAAACCACCCATCCCCAAAGCCATCCAGCGCAAACCCAGCACCATTTACCATGTGGGTGCGAAGGTCGATAACGAAACCCTGCTGGTCAACGCCTGCGAATCCCTGGCGTCAGCGAGCATGATGCTCAGTGAGTTCGCCGGATTGATGGATATGCCACATCGCAATGTGATGTTGGGGATTCAATCGGTGGTCATGCTTGGGGAGTTGGCGGTGAATCGAGTGCTGGATAACCTCGATCCACGAGGTTAGCGAGGATGATCGTTCCCATGCTCTGCGTGGGAATGCAGCCCGGGACGCTCCGCGTCCCTTCCAGAGCCGAACGCGGAGCGTCCGTTGAGGCATTCCCACGCAGAGCGTGGGAACGAT
This sequence comes from Pseudomonas sp. TE12508, assembly GCF_056279485.1. Lineage (NCBI taxonomy): Bacteria > Pseudomonadati > Pseudomonadota > Gammaproteobacteria > Pseudomonadales > Pseudomonadaceae > Pseudomonas > Pseudomonas sp. TE12508. The sequence goes on from NZ_JBWCCN010000009.1 coordinate 58,554, forward strand.
CAAAACCCCGCATCACGCGGGGTTTCTTGTCAAAGTGTGGGAGCGGGCTTGCTCGCGAAAGCTGCTTAACATTCAACAGAGATGTCGACTGTTACGCCGCCTTCGCGAGCAAGCCCGCTCCCACAGGGGTGATGTTAAAGCTCACATCAATATTGTTACGCCACCACCTGATAACACGGCACATATTCCGCGCCGCCCGGCAGTTTCATCCGGTGCTGGGCGACGAAGGCTTTGAGCAGTTTGTCCAGCGGCTGCATCACCGCCGCATCGCCACGGATCTGGTACGGCCCGTGTTCTTCGATCAGGCGGATGCCCTTGTCCTTGACGTTGCCGGCGACGATGCCGGAGAACGCGCGGCGCAGGTTGGCGGCCAGTTCGTGGGACGGCAGGTTGCGGCTCAGTTGCAGGTTGGCCATGTTGGCGTGGGTCGGGTCGAACGGGCGCTGGAAGCCTTCGTCGATCTTCAGCAGCCAGTTGAAATGGAACGCGTCGTTGCGCTCGCGACGGAACTGTTTGACCTCTTTGAGGCCTTGAGTCATTTGCCGCGCCACTTCAGCCGGGTCGTCGATGATGATCTCGTAATGCTGCTGCGCGGCTTCACCGAGGGTGGCACCAACGAAGGCGTGCAACTGCTCCAGGTACGGCGCGGCGCTTTTCGGCCCGGTGAGGACCACGGGGAAGGGCAGGCTTTCATTGTCCGGGTGCATCAGGATGCCGAGCAGGTACAGGAATTCTTCGGCTGTGCCCGCGCCGCCCGGGAAAATGATGATGCCGTGGCCGACACGGACGAACGCTTCCAGACGTTTCTCGATGTCCGGCAGGATCACCAGTTCGTTGACGATCGGGTTCGGCGCTTCGGCGGCGATGATCCCGGGTTCAGTCAAACCGAGGTAACGGCCGCCGTGGATGCGCTGTTTGGCGTGGGCGATGGTCGCGCCTTTCATCGGGCCTTTCATCACGCCCGGGCCGCAACCGGTGCAGATGTCCAGGCTGCGCAGGCCGAGTTCATGGCCGACTTTCTTGGTGTATTTGTATTCTTCGGTGTTGATCGAGTGGCCACCCCAGCACACCACGATTTTCGGTTCGACGCCGGGGCGCAGGGTGCGGGCGTTGCGCAGCAGGTGGAAGACGTAGTCGCTGATGCCCTGGGAGGTGCTCAGGTCGATGCTCAAGGCGTCGAGTTCGTTTTCGGTGTAGACGATGTCGCGCAGGGCGCTGAAGAGCATTTCACGGGTGCTGGCGATCATTTCGCCATCGACGAAAGCGTCGGCCGGGGCGTTCAGCAGTTCCAGGCGCACGCCACGGTCTTGCTGGTGAATGCGAATTTCGAAGTCTTTGTAGGCTTCCAGAATGGTCTTGGCGTTATCGACGTGGGCGCCGGTATTGAGGATGGCCAGGGCGCACTGGCGGAAAAGGGTGTAGGTGAGGCCGGTTCCGGCTTCGCTCAGTTGCTGTACTTCACGTTGGGACAGTGTTTCCAGGCTGCCTTTAGGGCTGACCGAGGCGTTGATTACATGTCGTTGGGTCATTCAATGATCCTTAAAACGATGTCACCCGCCGGCAGGCGCATGGCATCCGAATAGTGTGTATCCATGGAGAAGATGGCACGAACTGCGCTGTATCGCCATGTTCCCCGTTTGACATGGAAAGATGAAAAGGAGCCCCAGCATAGCTAAATCCTTCGGGGAGGCGATAATGCCCCGCAGTCTTTTTGCTACAGAGCCTTCTACCATTGATGCAAGGAACCCCGTCGCGATGTTCGAAATCCAGCCAATGAATGCCGAAACCTATCGACGCCAGACGCGGCGCAGCACGGTAATCATCGCCCTGATGTTCCTGGCGCTGGCGATGGTGCTGTCCACGGCGGCGGTGGCGTTGTTCGGTGAGCCCGGCGGCGACAATCTGCGTTTCAACGTGGGCGGTGTGTTTGCCGCATTATTGCTGATGGCGGCGCTGATGCGCGGCAAGTTCTGGACCCAGGAATGGATGGCGCCAGCGGTCTACGGTTGGCAGCTCAAGCGCAGCCTGATGAGCATCACCAACGTCATGCACCAGGTCACGGCGGCAGTGGAGAAGGGCGATCCGAGCGCCATGAAGCTGCTGCGTTTTTATCACTTGGGGTTGAGCCAGATGCACCAGTTGGACGGCAACTCCAGCGACCATAGCCAGCTGACCCGTGAAATGGACCAGCACAAGGCGCGGATGGAAGCGCTGGGCATCGAGACCGAACAGACGCAATTGAATCCGGCCTGGCTTGAGGCGGTGAAACAGACGCAGATGTAGCCTTGCGATTGTTGGCGATGAGCATTTTCGCGCAAATCACCTATCGTATTCGTTGATGAGTCATAGTGGTCTGAGCGCCAGCCACGGCTGGCTGGCGCTAAAAGGGCGAACGGGAAAATTCGCCATGTCATAAGGGATTAAGGGAGCGTCATGGGGCATCCGTCCGTCAAAGATCGTATCGAAAGCACCCGACTCGCCACGCCTTGGTTACCCGGGCAGGTTGAGTCGAAACTCAAGGTTCGATACGCAGTCTTCCTGCTCGTTGCGGTGTGCCTGTCCATGACGGCCATCGTGATCGGTGAAGGCTGGAATGCGCGCCAGTACCATTTGCGCGGCAGCGAAGTGGAGATGTCCAACCTGGCGCAAACCCTCGCCTCGCAGGCGCAGGCATCGATCAAGCAGGCCGACACGCTGCTGTTTGCCTTGGTGGATCGCCTTGAAATCGACGGCATGGAACCGGCGAAAATGCCCAGACTGCAACGCTTGCTCCACGCCCAGCGCAGTGAGCTGGCGCAGATCCATGGGTTATTCGTATTCGACGAAGAAGGACGCTGGCTCGCCAACGCCATTAACGTCATACCGCCCAATGCCAATAATTCCGACCGTGAATATTTCATCTACCACCGTGATCATCCCGACCGCGGTCCTCATATCGGTCCGGCGATAAAAAGCCGCTCGACCGGTGAGTGGATCATGACCGTGTCACGCCGGATCAATCACGCCGATGGCCGGTTTGCCGGCGTGGTGGTGGCCTCGATCTATCTCAACCATTTCCTGGACCTGTACAACAGCATCGACATGGGCAGTAACGGGGTGGTCAATTTGATCGCCGACGACGCCACCATCGTCGTTCGCCGACCGTTCAAGGAAACCGATATCGGCACCAGCGTCGCCAAGGGGCCGCTGTTTACCCAACTGTTGCCCAAGGGCGATTCCGGTACGGCAATCGTCAGATCCTACGTGGACGGGGTGGAGCGGGTGGTGGGGTTTCGGCGGGTGGAGGGTTATCCGCTTATCGTTTTTGCCGCGCTCGACAAAAAAGAAGTCCTGGCCAGCTGGGTGCAGGAGTCAATCCTCAGTGCGGGGATCGTCTCATTGCTGCTGGGGTTTCTGGGCGTTCTCGGCTATCGCCTGATCCGTGTCATGAAGCAGCAGAATAATATTCAGAACGAATTGCTGGAGGCTCAGGAAAAACTCATTGAGGTCAACCATAGCCTCAAGTTGCTGGCTCTGGAGGATGCACTGACCGGCCTTTCCAACCGGCGCCAATTCGACCTGTTCATCCTGGCGGAAATGGGCCGTGCCAGGCGTACCCACACCAGCCTTGCGTTGCTGATGATCGATGTCGATCATTTCAAGAGTTTCAATGATCATTACGGTCATTTGGCGGGCGATGAGTGTTTGCGCAAGATCAGCACCGTCATCACCGACAACATCCAGCGCCCCGGCGATCTTGCTGCCCGCTTCGGTGGTGAGGAGTTTACGGTGGTGCTGCCCGGCACCGATTATGTGGGGGCGTTTCTGGTGGCGGAAAAGATCCGTCGCGCGGTTCAGCAAATCGACATCAAGCATAGCGGCAGCCCCGAAGGCCTCGTCACGGTCAGCCTGGGGGTCTGTGCCTACAACCAGACGGCGCAGAGCCAGCCCGAAGATTTGATCGGCGCCGCAGACAAGGCGCTGTATGTGGCCAAGGCCAGTGGCCGGAACATGAGCGTCATTGCCAACTGAACTCAACCAGAGCGGTTATTGCCCTGAATGAGTCGGATGTCGCCGCTTCCATAAGCGCATCAGCCGCAGGTAGATCAGCACGTTGATTGCCAGCACCACGCTGCCCAACCCTAGCTGAATCGTGGGGGTCAGCCCGGCCGGATAAATAATCGGCCACACGTAATGTTCAATAAAACCGCCGCCATAACCGGTTTGCCCGGCCGCGTGGCGCATGAGGTTTTCCCATTCGGTCAGTGGGCACGTCAGGTGGAAAACTTCCACGGTCACGCCCCACGCGGCGGCGGGCAGGTGCCACCAGGCCAAGTGGTGCCATTTGAGCACCAGCAACCCGCCGAACAGCACGAACAGAATGAACAGCAAGTGAGACAGCACCAGCCCGTCGGCGGCGATTCGGTAAAGCATGTCGATTCCCTGACGCGTTATGTGAATCGCTCCATGGTACTCGGGCTGGGCGCGTGTGCTCTATCGATTGCTGTTTTCCAGCACTGCCAATACTTCCTTCAAACGCACCGCCGTGGCTTCACTGCTGCGTTGCATCGGCGATCGCAGCTCGTCGCGGATCAACCCTTCAAGGGCCAGGGCGGTTTTCACCGGGGCGGGATTGGGCTCGATGAACAGGCTGTGAATCAGCGGTAGCAACTGGAAGAAGGTCGTCCGGCCGGCCGCTAACCGGTTATCGCGGATCTGTTGATACAGCGTCACGAACAACTCGGGATGAACATGGGCCGAGGCGGCAATCGCGCCTGTGGCACCCAGGCATAACGCGCCGAAGATCTGGTGGTCTTCGCCGCACAGCACATCGACTTTGCCGCTGGAGAGCAGCGCAAGAGTGGTGGCTGGATTGCCGCCGCAGTCCTTGATTGCGACGATCCGCTCGTGGGCGACGATCCGAAGCAGGGTCGCCTGTTCGAAGGCGATGCCGGTGCGATAGGGAATGTCGTAGAGAATCACCGGGACGCTGGACGCATCGGCGACGGTCTTGAAAAAAGCTTCGAGGCCGGCCTGGGAAGGGCGGATGTAGTACGGCGGTGGAACCAGTAAACCCGCCAGGGGACGTTTGAGGATTTCGCTTTGAAAGTGCAGCAACTCGGCAAGGTTGTTGCCGGCCAGGCCCATCACCACACGTTCTGGCGGAACCAGTTCCAGCACCGCATCGAGCACCGCCAATTGCTCATGTTTGCCCAGCGCCGCGGCTTCCCCGGTGGTGCCGCAGACCACAATGCCATCGACGCCTTTTTCCAGCAGATGACGGACCAGCCGCCGCAACCCGGCGAAGTCAATCGCGCCATCGTGAAACGGCGTAACGATGGGAACCCAGATACCTTGAAACGATGACATGCACTTTCTCCTGAAGGTTGACCGATTTCGTCACCGTCAGAAGCGTAGAAGGAAGTCAGCAAGAAGGAGGGAGTATCCGCCGCGCTCAATGTCCTGTCAGCTCATCTGACGGGACAGCGCGCCCCGGTCACATGAGCGACTGTTTCTTCGATTTAAGGGCGTGCGCAACGCAACCTTGCGCCTTGGCATTCAAGCCAATGACGACAGTGTTGAGGTTGAAGGTTGCGGACATGGTTGCTTACACCCTGAATGAGGTGCTCAGTTTTAAAAGTCGGCGCGATGTTTGTCAATCTCGAAAATCAGCACCGGTCGCTTGCAAGTGCGCAAGATTGTTCAAGCCATCCACCGCGACTGCTGGCACAGTCTGGGGTCTTTCCCTGGTTGTAGAGCGATATGTCCAATTCACTCATGCCGCGCAGTGCATTCCTTCGCGGTGCCGCGGCCATCATGCCGTTGTCCCTGGCGACCGCGCCTTGGGGGTTGCTGGCCGGATCCATGGCCATCGAGGCCAATCTCACACCGCTGCAAGGCCAGGGGCTGTCGAGCATCGTGTTTGCCGGCGCGGCTCAATTGGTTGCCATCGGCATGCTCAAGGGTGGTGCCGGGGTCTTTTCGATCCTGTTGACCACGTTGTTGCTGACCTCCCAGCATTTGCTTTACGGGATGAGCATGCGCTCAGTGATTTCCCCGTTGCCGGGCCGCTGGCGTGTGGGGCTGGGCTTTTTGCTCACCGACGAGTTGTTCGCCCTGACCAGTCAGCATGACAAACAGCAATTCAATCGTTGGTATGCCCTGGGTGTGGGCCTGACGTTTTACATCGCGTGGAACCTCTTCACCCTGGCGGGCATTGTGCTGGGCAGCAGCATTCCGGGCCTTGAACACCTGGGGCTGGACTTTTCCATCGCGGCGACCTTTATCGCCTTGATCACGCCAGTGGTGCGCAATGTTCCGACGGTGGTCTGCGTGGCGGTTTCACTGTTCTGTTCGGTGCTGTTCAGCTATTGGCAATGGGGCTCGGCCCTGGTGTTGTCGGGGTTGGCGGGCATGACCGCAGGCTTTATCTGCAACAAACTCTATGTGGGGCGCACATGATGGTCTGGGCTGTGATTATCGGGATGGGCCTGCTGGTGTTCCTGAACCGCTACGTATTTCTCGAGCCTCGGCTGCCGGTGCGCTTGAGCAGCAATGCCCGGCAGTTCCTCGGTTTTGCGGTGCCGGGCATGCTCACGGCGATCTGCGGGCCGATCGTGTTCATGCCCGACAAACAGTTGAACCTGCAGTGGGACAACCCGTACCTGATCAGTTCGCTGGTGGCCGTGGGCCTGGTCCTTTACACCCGCAACACCTTGCTCAGCATGTTGTTGAGCATGGGGTTCTTCTTTTTGCTGCGGTGGTGGCTCTGAGTCGTCCCCGGAGAAACTGTTCTACGCTTAAAGGAGATCCCTTCAGGAAGAGAGGTGAGCATGGCCACTGAACCAAAGCGTCCGGACCCGGATGAGGACATCGATGAACCGACGGAGGAAGAGCTCGAGCAGCAGAGGCGTTCGACGCCGGACTGGAAGCATCCCGATGACGGTAAAGAACTGTCGGACCGCGACCAGGAGCGCCCGCTGAAGCCCTGACAGATCTGCACATGCCAAAAGCCCCGCCATAGACAGCGGGGCTTTTTAATTTTCGATGCCTGAAATGCAATCACCTGTGGGAGCGGGCTTGCTCGCGAATGCGGTGTGTCAGTCAATATCAATGCTGAATGGCACACCGCATTCGCGAGCAAGCCCGCTCCCACAGGTCAAGAGTGGGGCATCGTCAAATGACATGCGCCCGCTGCAACTCGGTCAATGACAACGCCTTCAGGCGCGCCAGCAATGGATCGCGCCGGTCCCGCGGATGCGCCAGTTCCACCGCCAGTTCCTGACGAATGCTGCTGGGGCGGTTGTCCATCACCAGCACGCGATCGCTGAGGTACAGCGCTTCATCGACATCATGGGTCACCAGCAGCAGGGCGATGGCGTGGCGCCCGGCCAGTTGCAGCAACAGATCCTGGAGTTTCATCCGGGTGAAAGCGTCCACCGCGCTGAAGGGTTCGTCCAGCAGCAAAACCTGCGGCCGCGAGTAGAGGCCGCGGGCAATCGCGACCCGTTGCGCCATGCCGCCGGAGAGGGCTTTGGGCAGGGCCTGGGCGAAACCGTCGAGACCGACTTCTTCGATCAGTTGGGCGACCCAGGCCTTGTCGTAATTGCTGTCGGCGCTGAAACCGATGTTTTGCTCGACCGTCAGCCACGGCATCAGTCGCGGTTCCTGAAACACGAAGGCGACTTCGCCAGCGTTGTTGCGCAGTTCACCCTGAAAGTCTTTTTCCAGGCCGGCGACAATCCGCAGCAAGGTGCTTTTGCCGCAGCCGCTGGGGCCTAGCAGGCTGACGGTTTCCCGGGGCTGCAATTGCAGGTGGATGTTTTTCAGGACTGTGGTGGCGGCGAAGGTTTTGCGCTCGACGCGAATGTCCAGCAGGTGTTCGGTCATGGCTCAATCCCCTGTGCTTTGGCCGTTGAAGGTGTCGCGCCAGGCCAGGAAGCGTTTCTCACAGCCTGCGAGGATGCCGTCACTGAGTTTGCCCAGCAGTGCCAAGACGATGATCGCGGCGAGCACGATGTCCGGGCGTGAGGTTTCGCGCCCGTCACTGAGTAAATACCCCAGGCCTTTGGTCGCGGCGATCAGCTCGGCGGCCACCAGAAACATCCAGGCCAGGCTCATGCCGCTACGCAGGCCGGTGAACAGGCCGGGCAGGGCAGCAGGCAACAGAATCCTCCGCACCAATCGACGCCGGCTGAAGCCATACATCTGCCCGACTTCGACCAGTTTGCGATCGATGTTGCGAATCGCCGCGACGCCGTTGAGGTATACCGGAAAGAAAGCGCCAATGGCGATCAGGACGATTTTCGAGGTCTCGTCGATGCCCAGCCACAGCAGCAACAGCGGCACCCAGGCCAGGCTCGGGATTGAGCGCAGGCCGGCAAAGGTCGGCTCCAGCCAGGCTTCGGCTTCGCGGCTCAAACCGACCCACGCAGCGAACAGCAGCGCCAGACCGGCGCCAATGGCGAATCCGAGCAGCACCCGCAGCAGGCTAGCGCTGATGTGTTTCCACAGCGCGCCTTCGGCCAGGTCCCTCAAGGTCAGCGCGATTTCGCTCGGCGCGGGCATTTGGTAGGACGGCAGCCATCCAATGCGCACGACGAATTCCAGCACGAGGACGATCAGTATTGGCAGGGCCAGGCCCTTGAGGCGCAATTGCCAAGCGTTGCTGAGACGGCGCGGCGCGGGCAACGTCAGGCTGGCGGGCAGGTCTTTGCTGTTGCTGGTCATGGGGGCTCTCCAATGACGGCTGATTTGAAGCAAGATCAAAAGATCGCAGCCTGCGGCAGCTCCTACATTGATCGGGCACAACCATGAATCCACGGTGTACGCCTCTCCCTGTAGGAGCTGCCGCAGGCTGCGATTTTTTGATCTTTATTGACGGGCCACGGTTTGTTTGAAGCCGGTATCGATCAGCTGATCGATCACTTGATCGACATTCACCCCACGGCGAACCAGTTCTTCGGAGACCAGAATCGGTGCGGCAGCCTTTGAGGCGATCACATCCCTGGCGCTCAGTTGCGGGCTGCCCAGGTCGGTGCGCGACAGTTGCAGTCGGGCCACTTCCAGCGGCAGACCGGACTCGGTGGCAAGCAACTTCGCCAGCTCGTCAGGGTTTTTCACCGCCCAGTCGCGAGCTTTTTCGTAAGCGCTCAGCACCGTTTCGATGGTTTTCGGATGCTCTTTGGCGTAGGTCTCGGTGACGCTGACCACGCCGTAACTGTTGAAGTGGGTGTTGCGGTACAGCAAGCGCGAACCGGCCTGGACTTCGCTCGCGGCCATGTGCGGATCCAGGCCGGCCCAAGCGTCGACGTCACCTTTCTCCAATGCGGTGCGACCGTCCGGGTGTTGCAAGTGCACCAGCTCCACATCGTCCTTGGTCAGGCCGGCCTGTTGCAGGCTGCGCAGGGTGAACAGGTACGGGTCGGTGCCTTTGGTCGCGGCGATTTTCTTGCCTTTGAGGTCGGCCACGGTTTTGTACGGTGAATCCTTGCGCACCACCAACGCCGTCCATTCGGCGCGGCTGTATACGTAAACCGATTTGATCGGACTGCCGTTGGCCCGGCTGAGCACGGCGGCGAGGCTGGCGGACGAGGCGAAGTCGACACCGCCGCTGTTGAGGTATTCCAGCGAGCGGTTGCTGCCCTGGCTCAGCACCCAGCTGACTTTGGTCTGTGGCAGGGCCTTTTCCAGAAAACCGAAGTGTTTGAGCACCAGGCTGACCGGCGAATAGTAGGCATAGTCCAGATGCACTTCGGCCGGTGGCGTTTCAGCCGCTTGGACGAAGGTCGGCAGGCATAGGGCCAGTGCGCAGGCGCTGAGCAGGTGCCTGACGTTGGGAAAACGGAAGATCGGTTTCATGGGACAGCTCCTGGCAAGGCGGCGAGATTCTTATTTCCGAAAAATCATTTTTCTTGAGTGCTTCCTGCGTTAAAGGAATATTGCAGGCTCTGTGCCATGTCCTGGAATTGCCGGTTTATCAGGGGTGGGAGGCGGATGATGGGGTATCAGGGTGCACCGGGGAAAACAGTCTGTTGAGTCACTGTTGCTGGGTAAACACCGACTGTTCCCGGTCATGAGCTTATGCATAAATAGAATTTAATCAGGCTTTTACAAGAGCGTTATGGTCTATAAAAATAGCCCTCCAGGAGCCCCTGATGAACCTGTCCCGATACTTGCGCGGTCTGTTGGCCAGCGCCCTGTTTGCCGCGCCTTTGAGCTACGGTGCCGAGCCCGTGGTGTTGCACGTCGGCGATCAGAACTACTACAACATTCGCGCCTCGGTGGAGGCTTCGGGTGTGCTGCAAGGAGCGCCCTACACCGTTGACTGGAAGCACTTCCAGGCCGCTGCGCCGCTGGCCGAAGCGCTGAATACCGGCGCGTTGGACCTGGGTTTTCTCGGTGATTCGGGGTTTCTGTTTCTGGCCGCCAAACAGGCACCGGTCAAGCTGATCGGTGTGTCGCGGCAGAACCCGGACACCATCGCCTTGCTGGTGCCCAAGGACTCGCCGGTGAAAACCATCGCCGATCTCAAGGGCAAGAAAGTCGCGTACTGGCCCGGCGCCTGGAGCCAGCAGCTGACCCTGCGCGCCTTGGAACAAGCCGATTTGCCGGATAACTACGTCGACTTCATCAAACTGATGCCAATCGACGCCGCTGCCGCGTTACCCCAAGGCAGCATCGACGCGTTTCCGGTCTGGGAACCCTACATTTCCCAGCAGATTCTGTTCTCCGGTGCCCGGCCGATTCTTACTGCCAAAAACCTGATGCCCGGCCTGAGCGCCATCGCCGCTTCGACGCCTTCGATCGACAGCAAACGCGAAGCCATTGCCGACTTCCTGGTGCGCCTGAAAAAGGCCCGGGCCTGGGTCGACACCCACACTGACGAGTACGCCGATCTCTGGGCGAAAAAGGCCAACCTTGATCAGAACGTGTCACGCCATTGGCTGCGCCAGGCGCACATGACTGTCGGTCCGGTGGATCAGCAGGCCGCGGCGGATCTGCAAAGCACCGCGGACTTCCTGTTCAAGGTCAAGGCATTGCCGGCGGCCCTGGCGACGGCACCGATCATCGACAGCTCGTTCCAGCAGGCGCTGGCGCAATAACCGAAAATCGCAGGCATAACGCGAGTCCGGGAGCGGGCGCCGGAACCAAACACTGTGTACCCTTATCCAACCTCGGCTTGCAGCGATTTGCGGGCCGGTCGAGGGATGAATGGGCGAGGGGTTTTTGCCATTAAACGTGATGACCGCAAGGTCTGGTCCAAGGCAAAACATGAAGCAGCTGGTCAAGGTTCTCTCCGCGTTCTCCATCGCAGTCGGCTTGCTGGGCTGCATTGCCGCGCCCATTGAAATGACGCCGCAGACGCAACAGGGTCTGCGCACACAAGCGCCGATCCGCTTTCTGCTGACCTTCGACGACGGGCCCAGCGCGTCGGGTTTTTACAACCCGACCGTCACCGTGCTCGACAGTCTCGCGCGCAATCCGCTGCAACCCGACATTAAAGCGGTGTTCTTCGTGCAGACCCGTGACTCACGCGCCGGCGGCAGTGAAGCGGGTCGACAGATCATGCGTCGCGAACACGCCGAAGGTCACCTGCTGGGCTTCCACACGGCCACGCGCCGGCACACCAACCATCGTTCTCTGGACCCGGAAGAACTGGAACAGTCACTCACTGATGGCAGCGCAGACATCGCCGCGATCAGCAAAACCACGCCGACCTTGGTGCGTCCGCCATTCTGGAACTATGACAAACGTACCTTTGCGGCCTATCAACAACATGGCATGCACGTATTGCTGACCGACCTGAGCGCCAATGACGGCAAGATCTGGGGCTTCAACGCCAGCCCCCGTCGGCGGGCCAATATGCTGCGGCAACTGTCCGAAGTCCGCGAGCGCATTGCCCTCGGCGAGTTGCCGACGGTGGACGGAGTGATTCCGGTGGTAGTGACCTTTCACGACCTGAATCGCTACACCGCCCGGCATACCCGGGAATACCTGCAAATCCTCCTCGACAGTGCCAGTGCCACCGGTCTGGTCACGGCGCAGAAAGCGTTTTACGACGACACGGCAGCGCTGCAGCGGGCGGCCATGGCGCGTACTGTCCGTGACAGTTCAGAAGCGGTTGAGTTGCCAGGCATCTGGAACTGGTTATGGGGCGCAGATACCCACTGATCGATGTCGGGCGATTAACTGTTCAAAGTGAGAAGTAGCTAACACTAATTGTTAGCGTTCGCTGGCGCGGGTTTATTGAAGTTGATCTACGCTGAGTGGATCCAATCGGAATACCGTCCCCGAGGGCGCTCGCCATGGTTCCAGTTACCCAGCTTTGCAGCATTGTGGAGTCCGGTTTCAAACCGCTGTCCTGCGAGTGCACCGTGAATCGCGATGAGACATTGCGGATCAAGGTCTTCGATCGCACTACCGGGCGGATTGAACTGTTGATCACCGGTGTATCGCCCGACGAGTTGACCAGTGTCCGCGATATTTCCAACCTGATCGGCGAACTTCGCACCGAAATGCGCGCCGGGCGCCGAGCCTTCGCTGGTGTAATGGCCTAACGCACTCCTTGTAGGAGCTGCTACAGATTGCATTACGGCTCAGGCCTGTTTTTCAGGTCTGTCGCGCGGCAGCAGTTCATCGATCATCTGCAAACAATGATTCAACCCCGGCGATACATCGCCCACGCGCCTGCTGAGGATGATCGGCGAGGTCGCGTTATCTTCCAGCACCGGGGTGAAGCCAATGTCGTCGCGGTGCAGCAACTGCACTGAGGCCGGCACCAACGTTACCCCGATTCCCGCACCCACCAGACCGATCGCTGTTTGCAGTTCATTGGTCCATTGCGCCACGTTGATATGCACGCCATAGGATTCGAATAACGCGATCACGTGGTCGGCGTAGCTGGGCCGCGGGTTGCCGGGGTAGAGCACGAAGGGTTCTTTTGCCAGGTCACGAAGGCTGATCGGTCCGGCCAGTAATGGATGGCCGGCAGGCAGGGCGGCGACCAGCCGGTCTTCAGTCAAAACAGTCTGGATGATCGCCGGGTCGTCGATGCGGATGCGCCCGAAGCCGATATCAATGCGCCCGGCCTTGAGCGCCTGCACCTGTTGCAACGTGGTCATTTCCGAGAGCCCCAACTCAAGCGCCAGCGGCTCACCGCTGCGCAATCGGCGAATCAGTTCCGGCAGCACGCCATACAGTGTCGATGGTGCAAAGCCGATGCCCAGCCAGGTCTTTTCGCCCAGCCCGATCCGCCGTGTGTTGTCGCACACCTTGGCCAACTGTTCGAGCAGGGCGGTGGAGTGTTCATGGAAAAACCGCCCGGCGTCGGTCAGCTTCAGCGGTCGGCCGCGCTCCAGCAGCAGCACCCCGAGTTCGTCTTCCAGCTGCTGGATCTGCCGGCTCAGCGGCGGTTGGGCGATGTGCAGCAACTCGGCCGCGCGGGTGAAGTTGAGGGTTTGAGCCAGCACCTGAAAATACCGCAGGTGACGCAGTTCCATGAGGCCTCCGGACGTCGGTCTGTTGAATACCTTTAAGCTGTTAAATACCTTTAAGGTATCGAGTCAGACCAATTCTATATTGGCCGCCCGGAAAAAGCCGTACCAGAATCCGTTCCAGAACTTTAAGAACCTGACGGGTATCGACATGCGTGCAACTGCCATTGAATCGATCGAGACGATCATCGTCGATCTGCCGACCATCCGCCCGCACAAGCTGGCGATGCACACGATGCAAAACCAGACCTTGGTGATCATCCGTGTGCGCTGTGCCGACGGTATTGAAGGGATTGGTGAATCGACCACCATTGGCGGTCTGGCCTATGGCAACGAAAGCCCGGACAGTATCAAGACCAACATCGACAAACACTTCGCGCCATTGCTGATCGGCCAGGACAGCGGCAATGTGAATGCCGCAATGTTGCGCCTGGAGCGCAGCATTCGTGGCAACACCTTCGCCAAGTCAGGTATCGAAAGCGCCTTGCTCGACGCCCAAGGCAAGCGCCTGGGCCTGCCGGTCAGCGAGCTGCTGGGCGGTCGCGTTCGTGATGCGCTGCCGGTGGCGTGGACCCTGGCCAGCGGCGACACCGCCAAGGACATTGCCGAAGCGGAACAAATGCTCGACTTGCGCCGCCATCGGATCTTCAAGCTGAAAATCGGCGCAGGCGAGGTCAACCGCGACCTGGCCCACGTCATTGCGATCAAAAAGGCGCTGGGCGATCGCGCCAGCGTGCGGGTTGATGTCAATCAGGCCTGGGACGAAGCGATTGCCCTGCGGGCCTGCCGGATCCTGGGAACCAACGGCATCGACCTGATCGAACAACCGATCTCGCGCAATAACCGCGCCGGCATGGTGCGCCTGAATACCGTGAGCCCGGCTCCGATCATGGCCGATGAATCCATCGAATGCGTGGAAGATGCCTTCAACCTGGCGCGGGAGGGCGCGGCTTCGGTATTCGCCCTGAAAATCGCCAAGAACGGCGGCCCACGTGCCGTGTTGCGAACCGCCGCAATTGCCGAGGCGGCCGGTATTGGCCTGTACGGCGGCACCATGCTCGAAGGCGGTATCGGCACGCTGGCCTCGGCCCATGCCTTCGTCACGCTGAACACACTGGGCTGGGACACCGAGTTGTTCGGCCCGCTGCTGCTCACCGAAGACATTCTCAGCGAGCCATTGGTCTACCGCGATTTCCAACTGCACGTCCCGCAAACTCCGGGGCTGGGCCTGAGCCTGGATGAAGAGCGCCTGGCGTTTTTCCGTCGGGACAAAGTATCCAGGACCATATCCACTGCCGTTCATCAAGCCTGAGGAGGGCATCATGCTGTTTCACGTAAAAATGACGGTGAATTTACCGGTCGACATGAACCCGGAACGCGCCGCTCAGCTCAAGGCCGACGAAAAAGCCCTGGCCCAGCGCCTGCAAGAGCAAGGCAAGTGGCGTCATCTATGGCGCATCGCCGGGCTCTATGCCAATTACAGCGTGTTCGATGTCGACAGCGTTCAGGAACTGCATGACCTGCTGATGCAATTGCCGCTGTACCCGTACATGGCGATCGAGGTCAACGCGCTGTGCCGGCATCCTTCTTCCATTCGCGAGGATGACCGCTGAACCCAGCCTGTTCAGTTCGCTACGCTAATAATTACAAGATGAGGAACCACCATGAACGTCAAGATTTCCCACACTGCCAGTGCCCAGAAGTTTCTCGAAGACGCCAGCGGTCTGCATAACGAAGCCGGCGATCCGCGGGTCAAGGCGCTGATTTACCGGATCCTGCGCGATTCGGTGAACATCATCGAAGACCTGGCCGTGACCCCGGAAGAGTTCTGGAAAGCCGTCAACTACCTCAACGTGCTGGGTGCGCGTCAAGAGGCCGGGTTGGTGGTGGCCGGGCTCGGTCTGGAGCATTACCTCGACCTGCTGATGGACGCCGAAGACGAGCAGGCCGGCAAAGCCGGCGGCACACCGCGGACCATCGAAGGGCCGCTGTATGTGGCGGGTGCGCCACTGTCGGAAGGTGAAGCGCGGCTGGATGACGGCGTCGATCCGGGTGTAGTGCTGTTCATGCAGGGCCAGGTGCGCAACACCGCCGGCGAACCGCTGGCTGGCGCGGTGGTGGATGTCTGGCACGCCAACACCGGCGGCACTTATTCGTACTTCGATACCACTCAATCGGAATTCAACCTGCGTCGTCGTATCGTCACCGATGCCGAGGGCCGGTACAGTTTTCGCAGCATCGTGCCGTCGGGCTATGGCTGCCCGCCGGACGGTCCGACCCAGCAATTGCTCGATCAACTGGGCCGTCATGGTCAGCGGCCGGCGCACATCCACTTCTTCATCTCCGCGCCGGATCATCGTCACCTGACCACCCAGATCAACCTCGACGGCGATCAATACCTGCATGACGATTTCGCCTATGCCACCCGTGATGAGTTGATTGCCAAAATCACCTTCAGTGACGATCCGCAGCGTGCGGCGGCTCATGGCGTGAGCGGGCGTTTTGCCGAAATCGATTTTGACTTCACGCTGCAGTCGTCTGCCCAGCCTGAGGAACAGCAACGCCACGAACGGGTTCGCGCGCTCGAGGACTGACGCCACTGCGAGCTGATCCGGGCCACGAGATAACCGACCGTTTATCTCGTGGCCTTCTGCATCACAGCCAGTACCCTAGAATGTCGGCGCCACCGATAACAACAATGAGAGTGAACCGATGATGCAAGCGCAATTGTTGAGTCATCGCAGCAGAGTCTTCGACCATGCCGACCCCTACGCGGTGTCGGGCTACGTCAATCAGCATGTCGGTAACCATTGCCTCCGGATGCCCAGGGCCGGCCGGCCGCTGGCCAGCCTCGATCATCGCAAATTCGCCAGCCTCGACCTGTGCCGCATCAGTTACGGCGCCAGCGTGCGGGTTATGTCCCATGCGCTGGACAGCATCTATCACTTGCAAGTGTTGCTGCGGGGTAACTGCCTGTGGCGTGGCCATGGTCAGGAACATTACTTCGCTCCCGGCGAGTTGCTGCTGATCAACCCTGACGATCCAGTGGATCTGACCTATTCCAGTGATTGCGAAAAATTCATCCTGAAAGTCCCCTCGCGGCTGCTGGAGTCGGTGTGCGAAGAGCAGCGCTGGCGGTATCCGGGGCAGGGCGTGCGGTTCCTGGAGAACCGTTATCAGCTCAATGAGCTGGAAGGTTTCGTCGGTCTGCTGGCGATGATTTGCCAGGAGGCGGAAGCCACCGAACAGATTCCCAGGGTGCAGGAGCACTATGCGCAAATCGTGGTCAGCAAAATGCTTGGCTTGATGAAGACCAACGTCATGCGCACCGATCCCGGCTCACCCTCCGCCACGTTCGAGGCGCTGGTCGATTACATCGCGTGCAACCTCAAGCAAGACATCGACAGCGAAGAACTGGCGCGCCAGGCGCGAATGAGCCTGCGTTCGCTGTATGGGTTGTTCGAACGCAACGCGGGGGACACGCCGAAAAACTACATCCGGCAGAAAAAGCTCGAACGTATTCACGCTAACCTGAGCGACCCGACCTGCAACGTGCGCAACGTCACGGAAGTGGCCATGGATTACGGCTTTCTGCACCTGGGCCGGTTCTCCGACAGCTACCGCAAACAGTTCGGCGAATTGCCTTCCGACACCCTCAAGCGCCGTCATTGACCTCGTAAACGCCACCCCCACCGCTGTTTGATCGTTCCCACGCTCCCGCGTGGGAATGCCTCAACGGACGCTCCGCGTCCGCTTTTGGGACGCAGAGCGTCCCGCGCTGCATTCCCACGCAGAGCGTGGGAACGATCGGGCAAAAATCACTCTGCACAAAACGGATACAGGTCTGCACCCCGCGGATAGTCCGCCCCATCCCCTCGTCCTAGCATGGCCCTGCCTGAATAAAAACAATGGAGGCGGCGGCCATGTCCCTGCGACCCGAATACCTTCACTCCCTGCTTGAAGAAGACCCTGAGCAGGGCATCTATCGCTGCAAGCGCGAGATGTTCACCGATCCGCGGCTGTTCGACCTCGAGATGGAACACATCTTTGAAGGCAACTGGCTGTACCTCGCACATGAAAGCCAGATCCCCAACAACAACGATTTCTACACCACCACCATGGGGCGTCAGTCGATCTTCATCGCGCGCAACAAGGACGGTGAGTTGAATGCCTTTATCAATGCGTGCAGCCACCGTGGAGCGATGCTCTGCCGGCACAAGACCGGCAACAAGAGTTCGTACACCTGCCCATTCCACGGCTGGACCTTCAACAACTCCGGCAAGCTGCTCAAGGTCAAGGACCCGGCGGCGGCCGGCTACCCGGCGAGCTTCAATTGCGAAGGCTCCCACGACCTGACCAAAGTTGCGCGTTTCGAATCCTATCGCGGCTTCCTGTTCGGCAGCCTCAAGGCCGATGTCGTGCCGTTGGTCGAGCACTTGGGCGAGTCGGCGAAAATCATCGACATGATCGTCGATCAGTCCGCCGATGGCCTGGAAGTGCTGCGCGGTTCTTCCAGCTACATCTACGAAGGCAACTGGAAACTCACCGCCGAAAACGGTGCCGACGGCTATCACGTAAGCTCGGTGCACTGGAACTACGCCGCGACCCAGAACCAACGCAAACAGCGCGAGGCCGGTGATTGCAACCCGACCATGAGCGCCGGCACCTGGGCCAAGCAGGGCGGCGGTTTCTATTCCTTTGACAAGGGCCACATGCTGCTCTGGACCCGTTGGTCCAACCCCGAGGACCGTCCGTTGTACGAGCGTCGCGACGAGTTGGCCCGGGATTTCGGCAAGGCTCGCGCCGACTGGATGATCGAGAATTCGCGCAACCTGTGCCTGTACCCGAACGTGTACCTGATGGACCAGTTCAGCTCGCAGATCCGCATCGCCCGGCCGATCTCGGTCAACCGCACCGAAATCACCATTTACTGCATCGCCCCCAAAGGCGAAAGCGACCACGCCCGGTCGAGCCGGATTCGTCAGTACGAGGATTTCTTCAACGTCAGCGGCATGGCGACCCCGGACGATCTGGAAGAGTTTCGCTCCTGTCAGACGGGTTACCAGGGCAGCGTCACCACGTGGAACGACATGTCCCGTGGCGCCGAACATTGGGTCGAAGGCGCTGATGACGCGGCCAAGGAAATCGACCTGCATCCACTGCTCAGCGGCGTGCGTACCGAAGACGAAGGCCTGTTCGTGTTGCAACACAAGTATTGGCAGCAAACGATGCTCAAGGCGTTGGCCGCGGAGCAGTCCGAACTGATTGCAGTGGAGGCCGTGCAATGACCATTACCTATGACGCTGTGCGCGATTTTCTCTACCGCGAAGCACGCTACCTCGACGACAAACAATGGGACGACTGGCTGGAGTTGTACGCGCCGGACGCGACATTCTGGATGCCGTCCTGGGACGACAACGACGAGCTGACTGAAGACCCGCAGCGGGAAATCTCGCTGATCTGGTACGGCAACCGCACCGGCCTGGAAGACCGCATCTTCCGCATCAAGACCGAGCGTTCCAGCGCCAGCGTGCCGGACACCCGCACCTCGCACAACCTCAGCAATATCGAGCTGCTCGAACAGGCCGACGGGCTATGCAAGGTGCGCTTCAACTGGCACACCCTGAGCTTTCGCTACAAGACCGTCGACAGCTATTTCGGCAGCAGCTTCTACACCCTGGATGTGCGCGGTGAGAACCCGTTGATCAAGGCCAAGAAAGTGATCCTGAAGAACGACTACGTTCGCCAGGTCATCGATGTCTACCACCTCTGAGGCGGCCGTCATGACTCATTCCATTGCATTCAATTTCGAAGATGGCGTCACCCGGTTCATCGACGCCAACGCCGGCGAAACCGTGGCCGATGCCGCGTATCGCCAAGGCATCAATATTCCACTGGACTGCCGCGACGGCGCCTGCGGAACCTGCAAGTGCTTCGCCGAGGCCGGCCGCTACGAATTGGGCGAGGACTACATCGAAGACGCCCTCAGCGCCGACGAAGCGCAACAGGGTTTTGTCCTGACCTGCCAAATGCGGGCGCAGAGCGATTGCGTGGTGCGGGTGCCGGTTTCATCGGATGTCTGCCGTACCCGTCAGGCCAGTTATGACGCGACCATCAGCGCCGTGCGGCAGTTGTCCGACAGCACCATCGCGCTGTCGATCAAGGGCGAAGCCCTGAGCAAACTGGCGTTTCTGCCGGGGCAGTATGTGAACCTCGGGGTGCCCGGCAGTGAGCAGACCCGCGCTTACTCGTTCAGCTCGTTGCAGCGCGACGGCGAAGTCAGTTTTCTGATTCGCAACGTGCCCGGTGGCTTGATGAGCAGTTTCCTCACCGGCATGGCCAAGGCCGGCGACAGCATGAGCCTGGCCGGACCGTTGGGCAGCTTCTATTTGCGCGACATCCGCCGTCCATTGTTGCTGCTGGCGGGTGGCACCGGTCTGGCGCCGTTTACCGCGATGCTGGAAAAAATCGCCGAACAGGGCAGCGAGCATCCACTGCATTTGATCTACGGCGTGACCAACGATTTCGACCTGGTGGAACTCGATCGACTCGAAACCTTCGCCGCACGAATTGCGAACTTCAGCTTCAGTGCCTGCGTGGCCAATCCCGACAGCCGGCACCCGCTCAAGGGTTACGTGACCCAACACATCGAGGCACGGCATTTGAACGATGGCGACGTCGACGTCTACCTGTGCGGCCCGCCGCCGATGGTCGAAGCGGTCAGCCAGTTCATCCGCGAGCAAGGCATTGCGCCTGCGAACTTTTACTACGAGAAATTTGCCGCCAGCGCGGCTTGATTCGTGCAGTTACGCGAGTGCGGCCCTACACCGATACCGTCCTCGGCAACGATTCAATGTGGGAGCGGGCTTGCTCGCGAAGAGGGCGGAAAATCCAACAGAGATCTCGACTGTGAGACCGCTTTCGCGAGCAAGCCCGCTCCCACAGGTCAGTGTTTTATCTGGTATGCCCTAACTGAACGGCATCCTTCGTCACGAGGTACACATGAACAGATTCCACGAAAAAGTCGCGCTGATTACCGGTGCCGCCCAAGGCATCGGCCGGCGTGTGGCTGAACGCATGGCTGCCGAAGGTGCGCGACTGATCTTGGTCGACCGCTCCGATCTGGTGTTCGAACTCCAGAAGGAATTGGGGCAGAGCAGCCAGGTACTAGCCCTGACCGCCGACCTTGAGCAGTACAGCGAATGCAGTCGCGTTATGCGCACCGCTGTCGAACGCTTTGATCGCCTCGATGTGCTGGTCAATAACGTCGGCGGCACAATCTGGGCCAAGCCTTTCGAGCACTATGAAGAGCAGCAGATCGAAGCCGAAGTCCGCCGTTCGTTGTTCCCGACGCTGTGGTGTTGCCATGCCGCACTGCCGTTCATGCTCGAACAAGGCAGCGGCGCCATCGTCAACGTTTCGTCCATTGCGACCCGTAGCGTCAATCGCGTGCCATACGGTGCGGCGAAGGGCGGGGTCAATGCGCTGACCGCATGCCTGGCCTTCGAAACGGCCGGTCGTGGCGTGCGGGTCAACGCGACCGCCCCCGGTGGCACCGAGGCGCCACCGCGACTGATCCCACGCAACACCGCGCAACAGAGCGCTCAGGAAAAGCTCTGGTATCAGCAGATTGTCGACCAGACCCTCGACAGCAGTTTGATGAAGCGCTACGGCACGCTGGATGAGCAGGCGAGCGCTATCCTGTTTCTGGCCAGCGACGAAGCCTCCTACATCACCGGCATGGTCATGCCGGTCGGTGGCGGCGATCTGGGCTGAAAAGCTTTCAGATGGCTTCGGCTAAAGCCTGAATACCTGCGACCTACAAGCGACGCTGAAACGCTTTGACGATTCTGAGCGCGGCGTCGCTTATTTTCAGATTGTGGACGGCCTCCAGCGGATACCAGATGCAGTCGAAGATTTCATTCTGTGGCCGAGCCTCTGCCAGGTTTACGACCGACGCCTCATATACATGGTGCCGGGTGCTGGTCGTTTCCCATTCCATCAAGTACAGCATGTCATCGACCTCAAGCCCTGTTTCCTCGTAGAGCTCTCGCATGGCCGCGCCCGCAGCGGTTTCGCCAGGCTCGACTTTTCCGCCTGGCAAGGTCCAGCGACACTTGGGTTTGCGCACCAGGAGAATGTGCCGATCCTGCTCGCAAATGACGGTTGCACGTACTTTCATGGGTTACCCGACTGCTGCCTGTCACAAAACAGTCATAAAAATGCAATATTCAGACCGACATCCGCAGAAGTGCCTGCTTCAAGGGTTGGAGTCGACAGGGCGGCTGAAAGTGCAATGAAATGCCGGAATCCTGACGCGACGTCTGGCTGGCACTTCAGTGAAGGTCGGGTGTAAGGTAATTGAGTCGATCCAGGACTATCACTGCCGAAATGGAGGTGACTATGAGCGTTCCGATGCTGACCAAAATGCACATGAACGGCTACGACGTACTCAGCGTGAACAACGGCCCCTGGCGGGTGTGCACCAAAGGTGACCGGTTGGGAGCCTTTGGCAGCAGAGAGGAGGCGCTGGCTTATGCAGCTTCGCTTCCCGCCTACAGAGCCCGGTCGAGTAAAGCGTCGCGTAGCCACAAATCAGACAAATAGTGCGCTATAGCAGCTGCCGAGCCTGCCTGCGAGGCAGCTGCTACACGGTGGAATCAGTAGCCGCCGCCACCCATCCCGCCTGTGGAAGGGGAATATTCTCTGGCTTTTTGTTGGGCACGACTCCATTGCGCACAGGTCATGAAACTTTTGTGGTCGACCTTGCCCGTGCCATCGAAGCTGACATTGTACGGTTGCTGATGGCCGGCCTGGATCAGCTTGTAGTCAAAGCAGGTACCAGGTTCCACCGTGCGCTTCGTTATCGATAAAGGCTGGCCGCCAATCTGCTGGACTTGTTCCTTGCTCATGCCAGTCTCGACCTTGGCGACCAGCGGTTGGTCTCGATAAACGTGTGATTCCGTGTTGCAGCCACCTGACGCCGCCAGCACGGCGATCAGCGCGCATAGAGGCTTGTTCATGGCAGCGCTCTCTAGTGAACTTTCGTTCGAGTGATGGATTTTGCTTTCACTTCTTCAGCATAGCCCGCCAGTCGCTCTTCATCGCCCTGGAACAACGCGCACAACCTTAGTGTTGCCTCTGCGTCCACATCATTGCCGGCCTGGCGCAACTGCTCTGCGATGCGCAAAAGCTCTACCGCCGACCACCTCAGGTCCGAGGCTACACCTTGCAGGTCGCGCCGAAGTTGCTGTTCATATTCGTTAAGCCACATGATGACCTCCTGCAATTCCCCGCTACGAAATAGTAGTCCTATTTACCTGTCTGGAGCGTTATGTTCGTCTGATCGCAAGAGAGTCGAAATCATGCAAAAACCTGTCTACCAATTGCTGGAAGTCGCCAACGGCAAGCCGATCAAACTCTGGGCCGAGGGAGTGCCGGTTGAAAGCGAAGCCCGGCAGCAATTGATCAATATCGCGAAGATGCCGTTCATCTTCAAGCATCTGGCAGTGATGCCGGATGTGCATCTGGGCAAAGGGTCCACCATCGGCAGCGTGATCCCCACCGTGGGCGCGATCATTCCGGCAGCCGTGGGGGTGGATATCGGCTGCGGCATGATTGCCGCGTGCACTTCACTGACCGCCGACGACTTGCCAGACAACCTGCATGGCCTGCGTAGTGCCATCGAAAAAGCCGTGCCACATGGCCGCACGTTGAGCCGTGGTCGCCGCGATGAAGGCGCCTGGAACCACGTTCCACACCAGGCCGATCAAGCCTGGGCGGCGCTTAGCTCACGGTTCAAGGCGATCACCGACAAATACCCGAAACTCGCCAGCACCAACAACCGTCAGCACCTGGGCACTCTCGGTACCGGTAATCACTTCATCGAGGTCTGCCTGGATGAGGCCAACCGCGTCTGGTTCATGTTGCACAGCGGTTCTCGCGGCGTTGGCAATGCTATCGGGACTCTGTTCATTCAATTGGCTCAAGCGGACATGCGCCAGCACATCGCCAATCTGCCGGACCGCGATCTGGCCTATTTCAAGGAAGGCAGCCGGCATTTCGATGACTACGTCGAAGCGGTGGGCTGGGCTCAGGACTTCGCTCGGCAGAACCGCGCGTTGATGATGCAGGCGGTGATTCAGGCAGCGCGGCAAGTGATCCGCAAACCCTTCGAGGTCGCGCTGGAGGCTGTGAACTGTCATCACAATTACGTGCAGAAAGAGCGGCACTTCGGCGAAAACGTCCTGGTCACCCGCAAGGGCGCGGTGTCGGCGAAGAAGGGCGAACTGGGGATCATTCCCGGCTCCATGGGCGCCAAAAGCTTCATCGTTCGGGGTCTGGGCAACGAGCAATCGTTCTGTTCCTGCAGCCACGGTGCCGGTCGGACCATGAGCCGCACCAAAGCCAAAAACACCTTCACTGTCGCAGACCAGATCCGCGCGACCGCTCATGTGGAGTGCCGCAAGGATGCGGCGGTCATCGATGAAATTCCGATGGCTTACAAGGACATCGATAAAGTCATGTACGCCCAGCGTGATCTGGTGGAAGTGTTGCACACCTTGCGACAGGTGGTCTGCGTGAAGGGGTAGAGAGGGAACGGCTTCCATTGGTCGGGAACATTAACGCGAATGAACAGCTCTGCTGTCGTATTGAGGTAATGATTTATTCGCTAGGGAGGCCATCTCAAATGACGATTACCGATGATTTCAGACTCCATGCGCATGAACTGATCGTTGACCTGGATACGGCAACCACGGAAATGATGAAACTGATCTCGGCCCATCAGTTGAGCGGCCCGGAATGGGAGCGGGTCACGAAATGGCAGCATGAAGCGTACGAGCGATGGATGACGTACCTGAATGCGAGGTCGTATCCCGATTCCGGCTCGGGGGCCGAGCCGGGGCAGGGCGAAGCCCCTGTATAGAGAGCGTCGGGTGTCGGCTGGATGTCTGCGTAATTGCAGGCTACATTTCCCGTTTTTCAGGATAAGGAAGCGTTATGCGCATGTTGATAGCGGGAATAGCGGTGGCTGTGTTGGCGGGCTGTTCATTACCCGCATCCGTGGTGCCCGGCGAGCCCAATATCAGCAAATACAGCGATAAGGCGCCCAAGGAATATGCCGCGTGTGTATTACCGTTATGGCGTCAGGACATTCCGGGATCGACGCAATCGCCGATTTCCAATGGCTACCGGATCACCGCACCCAGCGTCATTACAGCTGACGAAATTCTGGTTATCGTGAAATCGAAGGATGGCAGCCGGGTATCGCTTTACCAGGGGCCACCATGGGCCAAGTCAGGGGCGCTGCGCCAGGCTGTACGGGATTGTTTGTAACGCCCGCAGCTGCCGTATGTCGGAACTGAGGAACGGTCATTCCTGAATCAACTTCCAAGAGCTGACAGCCCCAGGGAGTTTGGCTATGAATGATGATCGAAAAAAGGCAGCCCTCGATGCCTGGTACCGGCTCTTGAGAGAACCGGAGGCCGGGATGGATTGTGAAGAACACTACGACAAACTGCTGAAGGCGGCGGATGAAATGGAAGGGGCCGGGCTCATAAACAACGCCGAATGGCGTGAGCTGGTGCGCGATGCACGGGGAGCTTTTTCCGCTACAAGCGATGGTGTCGGGAGCGGAACAGTCAGCAGATGACTTGAAAATAGTGTGGATATTTAATGGGTTAGGAGGTTTAGTAACTGGATAGTGACTCAGAATATCTTGTTACAAGTCCCGCGATTGGGTAATATTGCCCCGCGTTCACCACCACGGTTTATGCATTTTTAAAGCCCAGGCGTCCATCAGCTGCCTGGGCTTTTTTTTTGTCTGGAATTTGGAATGGCTTATGAGCGCGCTGCCGGCAGAGAGCCAGCAGCGTCGATGATGAGCATGATGGACAAACGTTATTGATGCCTGTCGTTACCCGGCTGGATCAGCCTTGCGCCGATCGCTGCCGGATGGGTTGCCAGTGTCAAGAAGCCTTCTTTCCACCAGGACATTTTGCAGAGCCTGGCGTGCCGAAGGGCTTAGCTGATGTTCTCTCTCCTTGAGTTCGAGCAAGATGGGGTTGGACCATCCACGATAGGTTTGCTCGGAAGTTCGAGTAGATGTCATCTATCTCTCCTTTGATGAATCGCCCGACAACACAGTGGGCGAAGTCCTGTGCGCTAAAAATCCTAGTTGAGGAAACGACTTGTCGCCAGTGAACGGATTGCAATGAGGTGCCGATCATCCTTCGCGACGCGAGTAGTCCACGATTCGGGCGTAAACTAAAGAGGCTACCTCACCAAAAGGAGCCGCATATGATCGCCGACCAAATGAATAGACAGGAGTCGGAGCAAGGCGCTGTTTGGGATCAATACTTCTGTGCCGCGTTGATTGCCGAAAGCAATCTGACGGCACCGGTGGTAGGAGAAGCCACCCACGAAGACAGGCAGAATCTGTTAATCCAAAGGGCCAAAGCACTCGCCGATAAGATGCTGGAAAACAGAAGATAACTTGAGCCCAGCCATTGCGCTGGGCTCTTCGCTTTTTGATGCTTTTATCTTTCTGCGAAGTGAACGCTCCTTGGTCGCGGATCGTCTACAGTTGGTAGTTCATGGATACGGAGATCGAACATGAAGTGCCTAATCTGTCAGGCTGCCTCTAATGCTGTTCACGCGGCTGGAGACTGGTCAGAAGTCAAATGCTCGGCCGGATGTGGACGCTACAAGGTCTCTGCGAACCTTGTGGCGAAAATGAAATTAAAGAACGAGTTCTTTGACATCGAACGCACAAGACGATGGCTTGAGATGTCTCGAATTGATGAGCCGGTGCCGTTGATATCCACCTATGACTACCACGTTGCCTTATTGCATCGCGACACCGAGGAGAGGTCGGTCATCGCGCCGGTTCGCTCCAAGGAGCCGCTGACTTCGGATTAGAATCCGTCCCCCGATGCTGACACAGACTCTGTAGGAGCTGCCGAAGGCTGCGATCTTTTGATCTTCAGCGCCTCCTGAAAGATCAAAAGATCGCAGCCTTCGGCAGCTCCTACAGGGGCTCACGCAGGTATTGCTCGATCTATCGACAAAAAAACAAGCAACCTCCATGGATAGCCCCTGTCGATATCAACATGTCCCCGCTATTCGTAATCACACCTACCCAGGTTGTCAGCATTTATGGCGGGCTGAAAGCGGCTAACTGAATGATCAGGAGGTGGCTATGAGCTGTCCGCTTTGTGGAAACACTAATGCGCTGGTAGATCTTTCGTACGGGGGTGGCTTGCGCATTCATTGCGAGCCGTGCGGTGGTTTCTATCGAATTTCAACAACCCTGAACGCCTTGGCCGACGGAAAAACCTATGACACCGAGCGCACTCGAGCCCGCCTGAAAAAGAAGCGTGAAACCGACGAATTGGAAGACCAGGAGCCGGCGCTAGGCGCGGAGGACAAGGACCTGCTCGTCGAGCCAAACTGATGTGTCGTGCAATAAACATGCGACCCAGCGAACGACGCACTGGGTGTGGGAAGGTTATCTCGGCGAGACGGTTGCGGTGGATGTGTGCACAAGGACTCGCCTGACCCTGAAGCCGGGTTTCGACCGGGATTCCAGGCCAGGCGAGCGTGCCAGATCCATGCGAGCTTTGATCCTGATGAACGCTTAGCGGCCCGGTTAATGATGAGCCTGTGCCACTCCGCGCAAAACAGTAGCAGCGGCGGATTGAGATCGAGTGCTGGCAATGTTTCCCAGCGATACGACGCCAACCAGACGCTTGTCCCGGTTAAGCACGGGCAGGCGGCGCAGTTGCACGTCCGCCATGTTCTTTGCCACATGCTCTATGTCTTCATCCTCAAAGCAATAGCGAATGCCGCCAGTCATTACTTTACTGATAGGGGTTTTGCCGGGGAGTCCTTCGGCTACGGCCCGAATGGCTATATCCCGGTCCGTGATCATGCCAATCAGACGCTCTTGCTCCTCAACCATAATGGCGCCGCTATCGATCCTGGCCATCATGTTCGCGGCTTCCTGGATCGTCTGGCTCGGTTTGGCTGTTAAAACATCTTTCGTCATAACTTCCGAAATCTTCATGAAAAGACTCCTTTAAAGTGATGCTTCAGTGATTAAGGGCTGCCAATTTTTTCGACTTGGAGGGGACGTGCGGGTTCAGATTGTTTTATCTCCGCTCGTCATGGTGGCGGATTGATTGGGGCGGGTCATGGTGCTCAGGCCCTAGATAGGCTCTATCAGTTCTGAGCCCTGGTTCCTCACATTGCCCACGGCCATGTCCACTTTGAACCATTCGAAGACGTCGCAAGGTTCGCTTTGCTGCAGGAGTATCTGTTCGGCGCGCTCCTTGGGCGTGTACGGATCAATCCATTCCCGGGCCAGTTCGGGATTGAGCGTCACAGGCCGACGGTCGTGAAGATCCACCATGCCGCCTTCACTGTCCGCGGTGATGATCACGAAGCCGTCATGCTCGTCCGGCTCCTTTTCGTACCTTGGATACTGACCAATGGCGGCGCACAGGATCGGCGCACGATCCTTGCGACGGATCAGGTAAGGCTGTTTCTTCGGACCGCCCTCGTAAACCCATTCAAACCAGTTATCGATGGCAATAATTGCCCGGTGCGGCCATATCTCCTTGAAGAACGGGTCATGGGCAACTTTCTCAACCCTGGCGTTGATCGGTGTCGCGTGATCCCTGGCCCAGTGCGGTCGCCAGCCCCAACGAACCCTGTCGGCGTGCAGCATGCCGCTTTCCTCGTGGAACAGGGCGAGCTGAGTCGACGGCGCGGCGTTGTAGAGCTCGAGCGGCTGATCGCCAGCATTATTGACCAGGGCGTTGGGCATGCTTAGCGCCGCCACGAACTCGTGGATACCTCGATACTGCGAAAGTCGTCCGCACATGGCTGAGCCCTCATGCTGAAGCTTAAGCTTAGACAATAGTTTCAAGGTGAGCTTTGAGGCTGCCTAACCAGTAACGCCTTCAAAAAACAGGGTCATTTGCGACACGCGGCCAGGCCGCATCCGGGATTTTCGGGTTTCTTGATTGATGTCAATCGCCTGATCGGACCTGCTCTGTATTCTGCGGAGAAACCGACAGCTGAATCGAGGGCGAAAAATCATGCTCTATCCGCTGTTTCTGACCTTTCATCTGTTTGCCGCCCTGATCTTTATCGGCACGGTGTTCTTCGAAGTCCTTTTTTTGGAAAGCATCCGCAAACAGTTGCCCGCCAAAGTGATGCTGCTGGTCGAGGAGGGTATTGGCCGCCGAGCCCGCACCCTGATGCCGTGGGTGCTGCTGGTATTGTTCGGCGCGGGGCTGGGCATGGTCTGGCTGCGCTATTTGCCCGTCCTTGCAACACCAATGGCCTCATCGTTCAGCACCTTGTTGCTGTTGAAAATCGTGGTCGCCGTGAGCGTGCTGCTGCATTTCCTGGGCGCCATGTTTTTGTTCAAAAGCGGCCGAATGAACGCTCGATACCTGCATTTCATCCATGGCAGTGTGTTCTGCCATATGGTCGTCATTGTGCTGCTGGCCAAGGGGATGTTTTACCTGACGTGGTGAGCGGCCTTGCCCCAAGGTCTGTCCTGCAAGCACTTGGCTTGCGCTTGATACAAGTCAAGGAGTATTGATCGCCAATCCCGGACACTGTTGATCCGCAGCCAGTCTCGGAGACCTGTCATGCTCGATTTTTCTCACGCCCCCGGCGAGCTGATCGCTCGGTGCGATCAGGGCGTACTCGACCCCAACTGCCATGCCGACACGCAAAAGTTTCATGACGGCATCGGCTCCCTGGATTTGCTCCGTGCCTTGCGCGTCAGCCGCCAGAAACGACGCCCGATCGCCCTGAACGTGCAGCTGCCTTCCCGGCTCAAGCCATCCTTTTGTTCCCCGCGCGATGCCTCCTGCGAGCATGGCGACATCGAACAGTACCTCCAGCGCCTGCAGCACGAGATCGACCTCGTCGGTTGCCACCTGAGTTCGGAGCAGCGGGTCGAACAATTTCATCTGGGCGGCGGAACACCCACCGGCGCTCATCTCGAGCGGTTGATGAGTCATCTGCGTGGCCGGTTCAACTTTCTCGAACATGAGTGCGGCGACTACAGCGTTGACGTCGACCTTCACCATACCGATTGGACGACCATGGGCGCGCTGCGCAACCAGGGATTCAATCATGTCAGCATTGGCGTTCCGGATATCGACACCGACTGTGACATGTCGGTGGCCTGCTATCAGAATCCGGCCCCCATTCATTCACTGATCGATGCCGCCCGCACCTTTGGTTATCGATCGATCAATGTCGATCTGGGTTTTGGCCATGCCTGGCAAACGCCAGAAAGCTTCGCGCTGAAGCTGGCGGCGATCATTGAGCTGGAGCCGGACAGGTTGATGGTGTTCGACTATGCCCGACCACCACGCCGCTATCGGCCAAGGCTCGGCGACAAGGTCAGGGAACTGTGCAGCCAGGACGATAAAGGCGCGATGCGCCAGATCGCCTTCGAACAGTTGATCGCCGTGGGCTATCACTACATCGGTATGGGGCAGTTTGTGCGGCCCGACGATGATCTGGCGATCGCTCAGGAGCGCGGCCGGTTACGTCGCACGTGTGACGGTTTTACCCGTCACGGCTATTGCGACCATATCGGCTTCGGTTTGGGGGCTATCAGTCAGATCGACGATTTGTACACGCAAAACACCGACGCAATCGAGCGCTATCAGCAGCAACTGGACCGGGGCCAATTGCCGACGTCTCGTGGCTGGCGTTTCGAGGCGGGGGATCAGATACGGCACATGGTCATGGAGCGTCTGGCGTGTGATCAAGAATTGGATATCCGCGCCATCGAGCGGCGCTATGGGCTGATTTTCCATCAGTATTTTTCATCTGTCTGGCCATTGCTGGAGCAATTGAGTCGTGAGGGGTTGATCGAATTGTCGGACCGTTTCATCAGCATTCTTCCCGCCGGCCGGCCGGAAGTGGATGCCATCTGCAACCTGTTTGAAAAGGATTCGGGCAGTGCAAGGCATTAACCCACCTGCGAGTTGATTGATCATGAAACCTGCATTCGATTTCGATCGAGCCCTGGTCGAAAAGTATGACCGCCCCGGGCCGCGTTATACCTCTTACCCTACGGCACCACAGTTTCATCAGGCGTTTGCCGTCGACGACTATCAGCGTGCCGCCTCCGACAGCAACCTGGCGGCGGTGCCCAAGCCGTTGTCGGTGTATATCCATATTCCGTTCTGCAAGAGCCTTTGCTACTACTGTGCCTGCAACAAAATCATTACCCAGAAAACCCATCGGGCCGTCGAATACCTGACGTACCTCAAACGTGAAATCGTGATGCAGGCGGCCTTGTTCGACAGCACGCGCAAACTCACGCAACTGCACCTGGGCGGTGGCACGCCGACGTATTTGACCAGTGAACAGCTGGCGGATCTGATGGACTGCTTGCACCAGGCGTTCGACATGGACGACAGCGATGACCATGAGTTTTCCATCGAGGTCGATCCGCGCACCATCAACACCGAGCAGATCCAGTCGCTGCGCAAATTGGGGTTCAATCGTCTGAGCTTCGGCGTGCAGGACTTCGATCCCGACGTGCAGGCGGCGGTCAATCGCCAGCAAAGTGAAGAACAGATTTACGCGCTGGTCGCGGCGGCGCGTGAGGCGCAATTCAAGTCGATCAGCGTCGATCTGATTTACGGCCTGCCACTGCAAACCGTGAACAGTTTCGACATCACCCTCAGCAAGATCATCGCCTTGCGCCCGGACCGGATTGCCGCTTACAGCTACGCACATTTGCCGGAGCTGGTGCGCGCGCAACGGTTGATTCGTCCGGCGGACATGCCGCCACCGGAGCGCAAGCTGGAGTTGCTGGAGTTGACCATCCGCCGCCTGACCGAGGCCGGTTATGTCTATATCGGCATGGACCATTTCGCCTTGCCGGACGATGAACTGGCGCTGGCCCGCACCCATGGCACTCTGCAACGCAATTTTCAGGGCTACTCGACCCATGCCGATTGCGACTTGATCGGCCTGGGAGTGTCTTCGATCGGCAAGGTCGGCGACAGCTACAGCCAGAGCGTCAAGGAGCTTTCGCAGTACTACGCCCGCATCGATCAAGGCTTGTTGCCGGTGCATCGAGGTTACCGCTTGAGCGCCGATGACTTGCTGCGCCGCGAAGTGATCAGCGACCTGATGTGCCACGGCAGGATCGATTTCGCCAAGTTCGAAGCGGGTCATGGTATTTGCTTCACCGAGTATTTTGCCGATGCGCTGGCGCAACTGGACGAGCAGGTGCGTGACGGACTATTGCAGATTCACAGCGACCAATTGGTGCTGTTGCCGCAAGGGCATTTGATGATGCGCAGTGCCGCGATGGCATTTGACGCCTATCTGGGAGGGGAGCAAAAAGGCCGGTTTTCCCGCACCGTTTGAGGCGTCGGGACGCTTGGCTCGAGGAATTTTATCGAGTTGATTTCAATCAAGGGCGAGGCACACAGCGCTCCCTAACATGGCCGCAAGCCCCTTTGAAATCAGCGTGCTCATGACAAGCCATCAGCCTTCGATACATGGCAACCTGCGCATCTGGAGCGTCGGGCTGGTGGTGATGGTCTTGCTGATGATCGCAGCGTTCGCGACGGTGCAGGCCAAGTCATACGGCGACATCGAGCAGCAGCGCATCGAGAAGGTTTTCCCTCAAACCGATTCGGTGTCCGCAGCCGAAGGCACGTTCAAGGTGCGCACGCTGTCGGCGGCCGGCAAGGTCATCGGGTATGTGTTCCAGAGCCTGGATGTGGTGGATATTCCGGCCTACTCGGGCAAACCCATCAACACCCAGGTGATCCTCGACACCGCCGGGGTGATTCAGGACGCCTATGTGCTGGAGCATCACGAACCGATTCTGCTGATCGGCATCCCCGAAGAAAAACTCCACGGTTTCAGCGCCCGATACAAAGGGATCAAGGTCAGCCAGCGGGTAGTCGTCGGGCATTCCAGCGACCCGAGCGCGGTCACCGTGGATGCCATCGCCGGCGCAACCGTCACCGCCATGGTGGTCAATGAGGTCATCATGCGTGCCGCCCATGAGGTGGCCGTATCGTTGAAGCTGATCGAGGACAGGGGCGGGGTGGTGAACAAGCCCGCCACCGTGCGCCAGGATTTTTACGAGCCTGCCACCTGGGAGCAACTGACCGGTAACGGCGCCATTCGCCGGTTGAACCTGACCCGTGGGCAGGTCGATGCCGCCTTCAAGGGCACCGACGCCGAAGGCGTCGACAACGCCGGCCCGGATCAAGTCGATGACACTTTTATCGAGCTGTACACCGCCGACTTGAATCCACCGACCATTGGCCGTGCGCTGCTGGGCGACAATCAATATCGCTTCCTCATGCAGGAACTCAAACCCGGCGAACAGGCCATCGTGGTGCTGGGGCGTGGGCTGTTTTCCTATAAAGGCTCGGGTTATGTGCGCGGCGGGATTTTCGATCGGGTGCAATTGCGCCAGTTCGGCAACGTCATCAGCTTTCGCGACATGGACCATCAGCGGCTCTCCGACGTATTTGCCAAGGGCATGCCCGAGTTCACTGAAATGTCGGTGTTCATTGTGCGCAAACCGGCCGGTTTCGATCCGGGATCGCCTTGGTCCCTGGAGCTCCTGGTGCGGCGTCAGACGGGACCGGTCAGCGGCACCTTCAGCAGCTTCGAACTGCCTTATCAACTGCCCGAACCCTACCTTGAGCGACCTGCGCCCAGTGCCGAAGAACGGGCGGCCATCGAGGAAGCCAGCCGGCCGATGTGGTTGAACATCTGGTACCAGAAACACTTCCAGATCGCCGTCCTCGCAAGCGCGTTGTTGCTGCTGACGGCCATCCTGTTCCTGCAAGACAAATTCACCCGCCGGCCACGCTTTCTGCACTGGCTGCGTCGTGGTTACTTGCTTTTCACCGTGGTCTTTCTGGGTTGGTATGCCCTGGGGCAATTGTCGGTGGTCAACGTCCTGACCTTTGTGCATGCGCTGTTCGAGCACTTTCGCTGGGAGCTGTTTCTCACCGATCCGCTGATCTTCATGCTCTGGGTCTTCACCGCCGCGAGCATCCTGCTGTGGGGCCGTGGGGTGTTCTGCGGCTGGCTGTGCCCGTTTGGCGCCTTGCAAGAGCTGATCAACGAAGCCGCGCGCAAGTTGAAAATCCCCCAGTACGAATTGCCCTTTGCGGTGCATGAGCGGCTGTGGGCGATCAAATACATCATCTTGCTGCTGCTTTTCGGCATCTCCCTGGAATCGATGTCCACCGCCGAGCTGTTCGCCGAGGTGGAACCCTTCAAAACCGCCATTACCCTCAAGTTCGGTCGCCAGTGGTGGTTCGTGCTCTACGCGGTGGCGCTGCTGGTGATCAACATTTTCACGCGCAAAGTCTATTGCCGCTACATCTGCCCGTTGGGTGCAGCGCTGGCGATCCCGAGCAAATTGCGCCTGTTCGATTGGCTCAAGCGCCGCCAGGAATGCGGCAGCCCCTGCCAGTTGTGCGCCAAGGAATGCGAGATCCAGGCGATTCACCCTGATGGCCGGATCAATGCCAACGAGTGTCACTACTGCCTCGATTGCCAGATGACCTACCACAACGAAGACAAATGCCCGCCGCTGATCAACAAGCGCAGGAAGCGCGACAAAGCGGCACCCGCTCCTGTGCAACTGATACCTGTCGTGGAAGTGACCGCTCTGGAATGAACCCCGCGAGCGCCTGTCCGCAGTGACCGTTTTTATCCCTTCAAGGAAAACACCTGATGAACGACACAGAATCCAAAAAAAACACTGAAGTGCCGGAACCGACCGGCCTCAGTCGTCGCGGCTTCCTGGGCACCAGCGCAGTGACCGGTGCGGTACTGGCCGGCGCCACGGCCATTGGTGGCGCAGTGTTCACCCGTGAGACATGGGCGGCAGCGGCCAAGGACGCACAACTGAAAACCCACGTCGGGCCGGGCGAACTGGACCAGTACTACGGTTTCTGGAGCGGCGGCCATCAAGGTGAAGTGCGGATCATGGGCATTCCGTCGATGCGCGAGTTGTTGCGTGTTCCGGTGTTCAACGTCGATTCCGCCACCGGTTGGGGCCTGACCAACGAAAGCAAACGGATCATGGGCGATAGCGCGCATTTCCAGAATGGCGACTGCCACCATCCGCATTTGTCGATGACCGACGGCAAGTACGACGGCAAATACCTGTTCATCAACGACAAGGCCAACAGCCGCGTTGCGCGTATCCGCCTGGACATCATGAAGTGCGACAAGATGCTCACCGTGCCCAATGTTCAGGCTGTTCACGGGTTGCGCCTGCAGAAAGTGCCGCACACCAAGTACGTGTTTGCCAATGCAGAATTCGTGATTCCGCACCCCAATGACGGCAGCACCTTCGACCTGCAAGACAAGAACAGCTACACCCTGTTCAACGCCATCGATGCCGAGAAAATGGAGATGGCGTTCCAGGTCATCGTCGACGGCAACCTGGACAACACCGACGCCGACTACACCGGTAAATATGCGGCGTCGACCTGCTACAACTCGGAGAAAGCCTACGACCTGGGCGGCATGATGCGCAATGAGCGCGACTGGGTGGTGGTGTTCAACATCCCGCGCATCGAAGCGGCGATCAAGGCCGGCAAGTTCATCACCCTCGACGGCTCGAAAGTGCCGGTGGTCGACGGTCGTAAAACCGAAGGCAAGGACAGCGCGTTCACCCGTTACATCCCGACGCCGAAGAACCCCCACGGCCTCAATACCTCGCCCGATGGCAAGTACTTCATTGCCAACGGCAAGCTTTCGCCGACTTGCACCATCATTGCCATCGCCAAGCTTGACGATCTGTTCGACGACAAATTCAAGGACCCGCGAGACGTGGTGGTCGGTGAGCCCGAGCTCGGTCTGGGCCCGCTGCACACCACTTTCGACGGCCGCGGCAATGCCTACACCACGCTGTTTATCGACAGTCAGGTGGTGAAGTGGAACGTGGAAGAAGCCATTCGCGCCTACACCGGCGAGAAGGTCAACTACATCAAGCAGAAACTCGATGTGCAGTATCAGCCGGGCCACAACCACGCCTCGCTGACCGAAACCAGTGAGGCCGACGGCCAATGGCTGATGGTGCTCAGCAAGTTTTCCAAGGACCGCTTCCTGCCGACCGGCCCGTTGCACCCGGAAAACGATCAGTTGATCGATATCTCCGGCGAGGAAATGAAACTGGTGCACGACGGCCCGGCCTTTGCCGAACCCCACGACTGCGTCATGGCCCGCCGCGACCAGATCAAGACCAAGAAGATCTGGGACCGCAACGACCCGTTTTTTGCCGAAACCGTGGTCATCGCCGCGAAGGACGGGATCAAGCTGGAGACCGACAACAAGGTCATCCGTGACGGTAACAAAGTCCGCGTCTACATGACCTCGATGGCCCCGGCCTACGGCCTGCCGGAGTTCACCGTCAAACAGGGCAACGAGGTCACGGTGACCATCACCAACATCGACCAGATTGAAGACGTGACCCACGGCTTCGTGATGACCAACCATGGCGTCAGCATGGAGATCAGCCCGCAGCAGACTTCATCGATCACCTTCATCGCCGACAAGGCTGGCCTGCATTGGTACTACTGCAGCTGGTTCTGCCATGCGCTGCACATGGAAATGGTCGGTCGCATGAAGGTCGAGAAGGCCTGACCGTTGCCCATCGACAGGAGCGAAGCAATGACTGATAGCAAGGGAAACCCGGTGAAGGTCATTGCGCTTGCGCTCCTGCTGATGTCCGGCAGTGCGCTGGCGGTGCAACCCGTCACCACGTTGCCGTTGACGGTGGACGCCGATCAACGCTGGCACCTGCCGGCCGGGGAATACCGTGGCTCGTTCAGCGTCGATCAACCGATGCAGATTGTCTGCGAGCCGGGCGCGGTATTTCAGGGCGAGGGGCAGGGCAACGGCTTGATCATCAGTGCGCCGGATGTCGGCATTGAGGGCTGCACGTTTTTGGACTGGGGGCACGACCTCACCGTCATGAATGCAGCGGTATTTATCCAGCCCAAGGCCCATGGTGCGGTGATAAAAGGCAATCGCCTACAGGGTAAGGGTTTCGGTATCTGGGTCGATGGCACTCAGGATGTGAGCCTGATCGACAACCGCATTCAGGGGGATCCGGCGCTGCGTTCTCAGGATCGCGGCAACGGCATTCATCTGTATGCCGTGCATGGCGCCCGGGTCATCGGCAACCAGGTGCGCGACACCCGCGATGGCATCTACATCGACACCTCCAACGGCAACCTGCTGCAGGGCAATACCCTGGAAGACCTGCGTTACGGCGTGCATTACATGTTCGCCAACGACAACCGGCTGATCGGCAATACCACCCGCCGCACCCGCACCGGCTACGCCCTGATGCAAAGCCGCAAGCTCACGGTGATTGGCAACCGCTCCGAACAGGATCAGAACTACGGCATCCTGATGAACTACATCACCTATTCAACCTTGCGCGATAACTTCGTCACGGACGTGCGCGACGGTTCGACCGGCGACAGCATGATCAGCGGCGCCGAGGGCAAGGCGTTGTTCATCTACAACTCGCTGTTCAACAGCATCGAACACAACCACTTCGAGCACAGCGCCGTGGGCATTCACCTCACCGCCGGTTCCGAAGACAACCGCATCGCCGACAACGCCTTTGTCGGCAACCAACGGCAGGTCAAATACGTCGCCACCCGCTTGCAGGAATGGTCGGCGGATGGTCGGGGCAATTACTGGAGCGATTACCTGGGCTGGGATCGCAACAACGATGGCCTGGGCGATATCGCCTATGAACCCAACGACAACGTCGACCGCCTGCTGTGGCTGTACCCGCAAGTGCGGCTGTTGATGAACAGCCCCGGGATCGAATTGCTGCGCTGGGTGCAACGGGCCTTTCCGGTGATGAAGTCGCCGGGCGTCCTGGACAGCCATCCGCTGATGAATCCCGCCACCCAACCCCTGACCCAGGAGCCCACCGCATGAACGTCATCGACATGGAAGGCGTCAGCCAGCGCTATGGGTACACCACCGTGTTGCATCAATTGAACCTGAGCCTGGGCGAAGGCGAAGTGCTGGGCTTGTTCGGGCACAACGGCGCGGGCAAGACCACCAGCATGAAACTGGTGCTCGGTCTGCTTCAGGCCAGTGAAGGGCAGGTCAGGGTGTTCGGCCGCACGCCCAGTGATCCGCAGGTTCGGCGTTTACTGGGCTATTTGCCGGAGAACGTGACCTTCTATCCGCAGATGAGCGGCCTGGAGACCTTGCGGCATTTCGCCCGACTCAAAGGCGCAGCGCCCGCGCAGGTGGACGTGCTGCTGGAGGAGGTCGGCCTGGCGGGCGCGGCGCATCGACGGGTCAAGACCTATTCCAAAGGCATGCGCCAGCGCCTGGGACTGGCGCAAGCCTTGCTCGGCGAGCCGCGTTTATTGCTGCTCGACGAACCGACCGTCGGCCTCGATCCGATCGCCACTCAAGACCTCTATCGGTTACTCGACCGGCTGCGCAGCCAGGGCACCAGCAGCATTCTCTGTTCCCACGTATTGCCGGGGGTCGAGGCGCATATCAACCGTGCCGCGATTCTGACCCAGGGGCGCCTGCTGGCCCTCGGCAGTCTGCGCAGTTTGCGCGAGGAAGCCGGGTTGCCGACGCTGATTCGCGCCAACGGGCTCAAGCACGCCGGGCCGTTGCAGCGATCCTGGAACAACGCCGGGCATGTCACTCAGCGCTGGGGCGTGGAGGGCCTTGAAGTGGCTGCGCTCAATGGCAACAAATTGGACCTGTTGCGCCAATTACTCAATGAACACGAGCCGGCCGACGTGGAAATCGACCCACCGTCCCTGGAGGACATCTACCGCTATTACATGGGCCGGGCCGGTGCGACCCCCAGTGGAGAGACCGTATGAACCCGATCTGGAACATGGCCCGCAAGGAATTCAATGACGGTTTGCGCAACCGCTGGTTGTTGGCGATCAGCCTGTTGTTCGCGGTGTTGGCGACCGGCATCGCCTGGTTGGGGGCGGCGGCTTCCGGGCAATTGGGCTTCACTTCGGTGCCCGCCACCATCGCCAGCCTGGCCAGCCTGGCGACGTTCCTGATGCCGCTGATTGCCTTGCTGCTGGCCTATGACGCCATTGTCGGCGAAGACGAAAGCGGCACGTTGCTGCTGTTGCTGACCTATCCGCTGGGGCGCGGGCATATTCTGCTTGGCAAGTTCGTCGGCCACGGATTGATCCTGGCGCTGGCGACCCTCATCGGTTTCGGCTGCGCGATGCTCGCGATTGCGGTGCTGGTGGAGGACGTCGAATTGAACCTGCTGCTCTGGGCGTTTGGACGATTCATGCTGTCGTCGACATTACTGGGCTGGGGCTTTCTAGGGCTGGCCTATGTGCTGAGCAGTGTGTCTGCCGAGAAATCCACGGCCGCCGGGTTGGCGCTGGGGGTGTGGTTCTTCTTCGTGCTGGTGTTCGACCTGGCGTTGTTGGCACTGCTGGTGCTCAGCGAAGGGCAGTTCAACCCGCAAGTATTGCCCTGGTTACTGCTACTCAACCCCGCCGATGTCTATCGCCTGATCAATCTCTCCGGTTTCGAGCCCGGCACCGGCAGTGCTGGTGTACTGACCCTGGGCAGCGATTTGCCTGTACCGGGCTCGATGCTCTGGTTGTGCCTGTTGCTGTGGGTGGCGGTGCCTTTGGGCTTGGCCTGGTTGCTGTTCCGTCGACGGGCGACATGAATTCACACCCTGGTTTTTGGAGCATCTGACGATGAGTAATCTTTGTTCGACGACGATACGCGCCGTGGCGGGCCTGATGGTTTGTCTGCTGCTGGCGGCTTGTGACAAACCGGTGCAAGCCACCTACAGCGACGCCGCCGCTGCCTTCCATCCCAGTGATGAATGCCATGTTTGCGGCATGATCATCGACGGCTTCCCCGGGCCCAAGGGCGAAGTGGTCGAGCGCAGTGGCATCAAGAAATTCTGCTCCACGGCGGAGATGATCGGTTGGTGGCTGCAACCGGAAAATCATCATGGCGAGGCTCGGTTGTATGTCCACGACATGGGCCGCAGCCCGTGGAATGCACCCAATGATTCCCATCTGATCGATGCCAAGGATGCGTTTTACGTGGTCGGCACCCAACTCAAGGGGGCAATGGGTGTGGTGTTGGCGTCCTTCTCCAGTCAGCAGGCTGCGGAAAAACTGGCCGCCGACCAGGGCGGTCGTGTGCTGCGGTTCAGCGAGATCGATCAGGCGGTGCTTCAGCAGCCAGCGATGTCGCACTCGACTCATTGATTGGCGAGCCATCGAGAAAAGTGATCGCCGTCAAGTCAGTATTTCTGCGTCTGTTCAAAGATAGGGGCTCACAACGTCCCCAGTGCTTGGCATTAACGATGCCCAGGAGAACATGATGCAAACCGAGTTTCAGGATCGTCTGGCGGTGATCACCGGTGCCAGCTCCGGGATTGGCCTGGCGTTGTGCGCCGCGCTGTTGCCGCGTGGGGTCAAGGTGCTGGCGATGTCACGCACTGCCGGTGATTTGCCAGCCTTGCAGCAGATCTACGGTGAACGGCTGCAATGGTGTGCCGGGGACGTCACGTGCGAGGAAGACTTGCAAGGGTTGGCCCGGAGGGCTGCGGCGCTGGGGCGGGTGGATTATCTGGTGCCCAACGCGGGCATTGCCGAAATGGCCGACAGCCTGGACATGCCGGCCTTCCAGCGCCAATGGGCGGTCAACGGTGCCGGGGCGTTGAACACCCTGGCGGCGTTGCGCGGTGAGTTGGCGAGCCCGGCTTCGGTGGTGTTTGTCGGTAGTTTCCTGATCGGTTCGAGCTTTCCCGGTCTGGCTGCCTGCATCGCCAGCAAGGCCGCGCTGGTGGCTCAGGCACGCACATTGGCGGTGGAGTTTGCGCGGTATGACGTGCGCATCAATCTGGTCTCGCCAGGGCCGACCGCGACCTCGATGTGGGACAACCTGGGGTTGAGCGACGGTGAGCTCGATGACGTCGCTGATACCTTGGGCAAACGTCTGCTGCCCGGTCATTTCCTCGATGCGTCGGCGGTGGCCAATGTGATTATTTTTCAACTGTCCCAAGGCGCCCGGGGTGTCTATGGGCAGGATTGGAAGGTTGATAACGGTTATACGTTGGGGTGATGGGTGAGCTCGGCGTACATATCCGTTTCTGCGATAACGGCTGCTTAGGGTTCCGCCCTTACGGCGGGTCACTTTGGAAAAGCGCCAAAGTAACCAAAACGCTTTCGCCCCTGACGTACGGCCCTTCGCCTAGGCTCAGGGTACCCTCGCTCCGGTCCTGCTCCGTGGGCCCGCCGCCATCGGCCATCCATGGCCGGGGGCGGCTACCGCGGCATCCTTGCCGCGGTGCCCACTGCGCAGAACCTGCGCTCGGCCTTCCGACGGGGCAGATCAAGATCAAAAGCCAAAGCCAAAGCCAAAGCCAAAGC
This sequence comes from Pseudomonas sp. TE12508, assembly GCF_056279485.1. Lineage (NCBI taxonomy): Bacteria > Pseudomonadati > Pseudomonadota > Gammaproteobacteria > Pseudomonadales > Pseudomonadaceae > Pseudomonas > Pseudomonas sp. TE12508. Next base: position 99,505 of record NZ_JBWCCN010000009.1, read on the forward strand.
AACAGGAGTCGTTCCCACACTGATCGTTCCCACGCTCTGCGTGGGAATGCCGCCGGGGACGCTCCGCGTTCCGCTCGCGACGCAAGACTTGAGTCCTGCGCACTGGTGACGCGGAGCGTCACGGGATGCATTCCCACGCGGAGCGTGGGAACGATCAGGTGTACGCGCAGGTGTTGAGGACGCAGGCCGGCCGGTAGGCCGCCTCGCGGTGCTTTTGCGGTACTCGCCCCCTCGAGAGGACGAGTGGAGGTTCTGCGTAGTGGGCAACCCGGCATGGATGCCGGGTTAGCCGCCCCCGGCCATGGATGGCCGATGGCGGCGGGCCCACGGAGCAGGACCGGAGCGAGGGCATGGCGAGCCTTAGCGAGCCACCGAACGACAGGGGCAAAAGCGCTTGGTTACTTGGCGCTTTTCCAAGTAACCCGCTGTAAGAGCGGAACCAATAGCAGCCGTTACCGCAGAAACGGATATACACCCAAACCCAAACCCAAACCCAAACCCAAGCCCAAGCCCAAGCCCAAGCCCAAGCCCAAGCCCTAATGCGAAGTCCCCTCCACAAACTCAATCTTGTTCCCCACGTTGTACTTACCCGACGGCTTGTTCATCGGCAGTCGCTTGATCTCTTCAAGGGTATTACTGTCATACACAATCAGCGCGCCATCGCTGGCCCAGACGCTCAGCAACAAGTAGCGGCCATCGCGAGTGAACTCAACGTGGGCAGCCGTCTTGCCGGGCATCGGGCGCAAGGTGTGGGCGATTTCCAGAGTCTGTTTGTCAATCAGGTGGATCGCATCGTTGTCCGGCCCGAAGAACACGTCGGTCCAGGCATACCGCGAGTTGACATGACTGCGCATGAAGAAACCCGGCCCCAGGGTCGGAATTTCCTTGATCAGTTTCCAGGTTTTGAAGTCGATGACCGAGATCAGCCCCTTGCTGATGTTCGGCGTGGCGAACACCCACTCACCGTTGCGTTTCCAGTAGGTCCCCGACCCAAGATGCGGCATGCCCGGCAGCGGTATGTCGGTGACCACCTTGCCACTGTCGAGGTCGATCACCTGACCGCCCTTGGCCTTGCGCGACGTGGCCAGCAGTTGCTTGTAGTCCGGTGAAAAGGAAAAGTCGTCCAGCACATCCTCGGCCTGGATGCGTCGTGGTACGAAGTCCGGTGTACCGGCGCTCGACAACTCCCAGACTTCCTTCACATCCTTGAGCGCCACGATGAAACTGTCCCGTGGCGGGGCGGTGTAGACCGCGCTGACCCGTGACGCGGTGCCGTCCTGGCCGATTGCGGGGATGGTTTTGACCAGCGACAGATCGCGGGCATCGAGCACCACCAGATTGCCCGGCAGATAATTGCCCACCAGCACCCAGCGGCCATCCTTGCTCACCGCCAGGTTGCGGGTGTTGAGCCCGGCGCGGACCTCGGCGATCAGCTTCAGGTTGTGCAGGTCGTACAGGCTGACCCAGCCATCCCGTGAGGCGACGTAGACGAAGCGTCCATCCGGCGAGAACTTCGGCCCGCCATGCACCGCAAAGTGCGAAGCAAACCGTGCCAGCACTTCGAAGCGATCGCCGTCGAGGATGTTGATGTGGTGGTCGCCGGCTTCCACTACCACAAACAGGTTCAGCGGATCGGCGCCATGCTGGGGCGTGTCGGGCAGTTTACTGATGTCGGCGAGGATGGAATGACTGCCGCTAATGTCGTCGTTATTCCAGGTGGGCGGGGTGGCGGGTGGTTGCTGAAGGTAATCCACCAGCGCGTCGATCTGTGCCGGGCTGAACACATTGGCATACCCGGTCATCTGACTCGCGGGGCGACCATTCTGGATGACACTGCGGATTTCATCGGGTTTGATCCGGCTCAGACTCTCCGGCAGCAAGGCCGGCCCCGCACCGCCTAAACGGTTGGCGCCATGGCAGCGCTGGCAATGTTGTTGATAGAGGTCGGCGGCCGCGTCTGAGGATAGAAGCGCTGCACCGGCATGGGCCGCGCCGACCCATAACAATGGGGCAAGTAGCATGCGCCTCATATCGCCACCTTGCCGTGGCGTTGCAGCACCGGAGCGGAGTAAAAGCGCGCCGGGTATTCCTGCTGTTGGGCAGCGAACAGATCGACCACTTTGCCGATCACCGTCAGCGTCGGAATGCCCGGTGGGCAATCCAGCGCCAGGGTCGGCAACTGGTGCAGCATGCCTCGGGCGACGTGCTGGTCGGGACGCGTGCCATTGCTGATCAGCGCCGCCGGTGTATCGGCGGCCATTCCGGCTTCGATCAGGCGCTGGGCAATAATCCCGAGGTTCGATAACCCCATGTAAAACACCAGGGTCTGGCTGCTGTCGGCGAGGCTGCTCCAGGGCAATTGCAACTCACCATCGCGCTGCAAATGCCCGGTAATGAAGCGGCAGGAGTTGACCAGATCCCGGTGGGTCAGCGGAATGCCGGCATAAGCGCTGCACCCGGAAGCGGCGGTGATGCCCGGGACCACCTGGCAGTCAATGTTGCGTTGCAGCAGATACTCCAGCTCCTCGGCGCCACGGCCGAATATGAACGGGTCGCCTCCCTTGAGCCGGACCACGCGCTGCCCCGAATCGGCGAGGTCGGCGAGCAGTTCGTTGATCTGTTCCTGGGGCAGGCTGTGGCAGCCGCTGGCCTTGCCGACGTAATGCCGGGCGCAGGTGAGGGGGATCAACGTCAGCAGCTCGGGGCTGATCAGGCGGTCGTAAACCACGGCGTCGGCCTGCATCAACAGGCTCCAGGCACGCAGGGTCAGCAAGCGTGGATCACCGGGGCCGGCGCCGACCAGGGCCACTTCGCCCGGTCTGAACGGGGACGCAAGTGCGGCCGGTAAAACAATCGATGGGTGCATGGGACGTCCTTGGTTCTTCATCAGGTTGGCCGGCCCCATCCTTTGCCAGATGGCTCGCCAGGCGGGTGCTTCAGTGCATGACGCAAGGGATGGTGATTGATGGCGGCATACCGATTTCTTCATCGCTGAGGTGACAACCGGGGTCCTGGCCCCAGAGGTCGCCTTCGGCCCAGGCACGGGTGCGGGTATTGCCGTTGCAGATGTTCAACCAGCGGCATTGGCCACAACGGCCACCGACGACGCGAGGATGCGCGCGCAGCTGCTGCAACAACGCGTCCGGCTGGTCCAGCCAGAGCGTGCGAAACGGCGTGTGCCGGACGTTGCCCACCGAGTGCTGCCACCAATAGGTGTCGGGGTGCACTTCGCCGGTGTTGTCGATGTTGGCGATGCCGCTGCCCGACGCGTTGCCGCCCCAGGCCTGGAGCATGTGTTCCAGGCGCGGGTAATGTTCGGGCAGACGCAGGCCCACCCATTGCAGCAAGAGAATCGCGTCGGCGTCGTTGTTGCCGCTGACAAAATCGCTGTCGCGACCCTGCTCGATGTCTTCCCAGGCCTGTTCGAAGATCAGTGTCATCGCTTCGCGGCTCATCTGCTGCCGGGCGTCGAGCTTGCGGCTGCGTTTGCCGCGACCGCTGTAGTTGAGGTGCGACAGATAAAACTTCTGCACGTCGTACTCGCGCATCAGCGCCAGTAATTGGGGCAATTGTTGATGGTTCTCTTGGGTCAGGGTGGTGCGCAGGCCGACGCGAATACCCTGCTCACGACAGAGACGGATCGCCCGCATGGAACTGGCGAAGCTGCCCTTGAGTTGGCGGAACGCATCATGGGTGGCTTCCAGGCCATCAATGCTGATCCCGACATAGTCGAAATTCGCCGCGCGGATTTGCGTGATGTTCTGCTCATTGATCAGCGTGCCGTTGGTGGACAACGCCACAAAGAAACCCTTGGTGCGGGCGTAGGCGCTGAGCACAAACAGATCGTCGCGCAACAGCGGTTCGCCGCCGGAAAGAATCAGCACCTTCACCCCGGCGTCGTGCAGATCGTCGATCACGGTCAGTGCGGCGGACGTATCCAGTTCGTCGCGAAAGACGCTGTCGGCGGACGTGGCGTAGCAGTGTTTGCAGGTCAGGTTGCAGCGCCTGAGCAGGTTCCAGATCACCACCGGCGGCCGGTTGCTGCCCGGTGGGCTGGTTCTGGGGGCAGGCGCCTGGCCGGTCAGGGCACGCAGGTATTGGCTGATCCTCAACATGCAAATCTCCTTGAACAAGCACGTGTTCAGCGTGGCACTGGCGATAGCCGCAAACCGGTTTTCTTCAGGATGCGACTGCTCACCAGCATCTCGTCGGCGGCGCAGGCGTCGCCCAGCAAGTAGCGCAGGTGTTCGCGGTAGCTGTCGATTTCCTCGCGGCTGCGACCGTGGACCATGGCGAACAGGTTGTAGCGCCACGCGGTTCGTCGCGGGCGCCGATAGCAATGACTGACGAAGGGCTGCGCACCGATCAGTGCGCCAAGGCGCGGCATGTCCGTGTCGCGCACATCCCAGACGGTCATGCCGTTGTAGCGATAGCCCAGGCGATAGTGGTTGGGGACGGCGGCGATACGCCGGATGGCACCCTCGGCCTGCAAGCGCTTGAGCAAATCCAGGGTGGATTCGATGCTCAGCTCCAGCTGTTCGGCGAGCCAGGCCCACGGGTCGTCCAGCAGCGGCAGGCCGGCCTGGGTCAGCTCGATCAGACGCAGAGCGAGGGTGTCTTCAGACCGGGAAGTACAGACCGACATGGTACGTCTCCTCTTTGGGCAAGTTGAGCAGCGGCAGGCCTGTCAGGTTTTCGATGTGCTGCAGGGTCTCGGCGATACCTTGTTCGGTCGGGCAACCGAGCACGAACCACATGTTCCAGGCGTGTTCGCGTCGGTAGTTGTGCGCCACTTCAGGCAGGGCCTGCAGTTGCGCGGCGACGTCTTCAAAACGCTCTTCCGGCACCGCCAATGCGGCAAGGGTGAAGGCGCCGCCGAGGCGTTCGATGTCGAACATCGGGCCGAAGCGCGTGAGCATGCCGTCTTCCAGCAATTCATGGAGGCGGTCGAGCAGTTCGGTACTGCTGCTCTCCAGTTCGGCGGCCAGTGCCTGCCACGGGTGGCGCACCAGCGGCAGGCCCAGTTGCAGGCGGTTGATCAGCCGACGGTCGAGGTCATCCATGGGTGGGGGCTCCGGTTGGTGAGGGGGTAAAGCGTCCGCCGCACTGTTTGAACGCGTGAGTGCTGAACAGCAGTTGGTGGGGCAGGTCGCTCAGCAGGTGTTTTTCCAGTAACGCCTGGATCTGCGCTTCGACCCGCTCACGTTGGCGCCCATGAACCATGCAAAAGAGGTTGTAGCGCCACTGCGGCAGGCGCCGCGGCCGTTGGTAGCAGAGGGTTATGCCGTGCGCCCGGCCCAGGCGCTGGCCGACTTCGTCGATCAGCGCGTCCGGAACATCCAGTACCAGCATGGCGTTGGCGGTAAAACCCAGCGCGCGATGGTTGAGCACCAGGCCGACCCGGCGAAACAGCCCTTGCTCGTGCCACTGGTGCATTTGCGCGAGTACCTGGTTTTCGTCGGCGTCTATCCGTTCGGCGAGGGCCAGGTAGGGGCGCGATACCAGCGGCAATCCGCCTTCCAGATGCCGACGCAGCGCCAGTGCCTGTTTGGGATTCAACCCCGGCTTCATGAGCTTTCTCCCAGGGCAAAACCGAGGTCGATGCGGTAAGCGGTCAACATCGGCAGATCCAGCGGCATGAGGCCGGTGTCTTTCTCAAGTTGTTCGAGAACGCGTTCGATGTGTTGGCGATCAGGACCGGTCAGCACAAACCACAGGTTGTAGAAATGCTCCCGCGCGTAGTTATGGTTGACCTCGGGATACTGGCTGACGTGCTCGGCGACCTGTTGCAAGCGTTCGGCGGGCACGGCGAGGGCGGCGAGGGTGCTGGCCCCGGCGCGGCTGTGTTCGAACACCGGGCCGATCCGTGAGAGGGTGCCGGCCTGATCCATTTCTTCCAGGCAAGCCATCACCTGGGCCACGCGACAACCGAGAATCCGCGCCATCTCCTTGTAAGGCTCCGCGCACAGCGGCATGCCGTGCTGGAAGCGGTCGATCAGTTGGCGGCTGAGCAGGTCGAGGTTCATTTCAATAGCCCATTTTTTGCGCGCGACTGCTGAAGAAGATGCCGCTCGGCGCGGTGGCGGGAAGGGTGTTCAGCTGCTTCAGGCTGTACGGGTCCCAGACCTGAACCTGATCGCCATCGCGTAACGACAGCCACAGCTGATCGCCGCGGGCGGTGAATTCCATGTGCAGCACCGCTGGCCCTGGCCGCAGATCGGCGACCACGGCATGGGTTTCGCTGTCGATGACCTGTACTCGATCGTTGTCCGGGTAGGCGAAGTTGACCCACAGCTGCCGACCGTCCGGGCGCGACGTGACGAACACCGGTTGGCCAGCCACCGGGATGGCAGCGGTTTGCTTCCACGTGCGCGAATCCATCACCAGCACCTGGTGACGGCCGACGGCGGGCACGAAGGCCTGGTGATCGGCGACGGCCCAGCCCTCCAGATGCGGCATTTTGTAGACGGGCAATTTCGCCTGGCCGCGTCCGTAATCACCGAGCACTCGCTGTACACCGCGCTCGGGGTGCCAGAGGTCGAGTTGCGCCATGCCGTCTTCGCCGAACAGTCCCGCCATGTAATAGCGACCATCCGGGGTCACCAACGCGTCGTAGGGTTGCTGGCCGATGTCGGTGAAACGGCTGATTTGCGGCGTGTTGCCCTGACTGAAATCGGCGGTCCAGATCTCGCCGGTATCGAACAGGCTGAATACAAAACGCTGACCGGGCGCATCGACCAGGCCGACCACCCGTGAGCGCTTGCTGCCATCGGCCAGGGGCGTGGCCGGAATATCGGCCACCAGTTGCAGGGTTTCGGCATCGAAGACCTTGACCCCGCCGGGCACGTAGTTGGACACGGCGATGAGTTTGCCGTCCTGACTGATCGCGCCGCCGATACTGTTGCCGCCCTGTATCACCCGTTGATCGATGCGTTGGGTCAGCAGGTCGATCTTGCTCAGCCCACCGTCGCGGCCGAACACATAGGCATAACGCTGGTCGCGGGAAAACACCACCGAGGCATGGGACAGATCGCCCAAACCCTCGAGTCGGACCAGTGCCGTGCGGGTGTCGCTTTCGATGATTTGCACGCTACCGGTGGCGCGCTCCACCACCACGCCCAGATCGCCGGTACCACGCAACGGTGGCTGAACACACGCGGACAACAACAGCCCGGTCGCCGCTAAAAGCAGGGTTGAACGGATCATGGTGCGGGATATCCCTGGAGAAGAAGATCGACCAGCCAACGGATGTCATCCGGGCTGAGCAGCGGGGCCCAACCGGGCATCGCGGTGCCGGGCCGGCCTTGGCTGACGGTGGCTATCAGGCTGTCCCTGGACTTGCCCGCCAGCGTTGCGCGGGTCAGGTCGGGACCCAGCCCGCCGGTCATGTGCAGTCCGTGGCAGGCGCCGCAGTCCTGGGCCAGCAGGTGTTCGAGTTGTGCCTGACGCTTGGCGTCGGGCGCGGCAACCGTGGTTGCGCAAATGAGGAGGAGGGCCGCCAGAATCGCAGCGTGTCGATAAACCATCATGACGCCCTCCAGTTGGCTATTTGAGACTCAGGACCCAGGTTGCAAGTGTCTTCGCTTCTTCATCCGTCACCGGGTTGGCCGGCATTGGCATCGGGCCCCAGTTGCCTTGCGTGCCGTTCTTGATGTGGCTGGCCAGGGTGTCCACGGCCCCGGCCACGCCCGCGTTCTTGGCCGCGACATCCTTGAGCGCCGGGCCAACCAGCTTGGTGTCGATGGAATGGCAGGCGGCGCAGGGTTTGCTCTTGAACAGCTCCTGGCCGTCTTGGGCCATGGCCGGCTGCACGCTCAGCGCAGCGGTCAGGGCGAACAGTGAAAACAGAGTATTTTTCATGGGGATTCCTTGCATTGATGGAGCTCAATAGATGTCGTGTTGGGTGTTGTAGACGTTGAATTTTCCGGTGGGGGTGATCAGTCGTTTGTCCTTTATGACTGATTTGAGCTTCAACGTTTTGTCGTCGATCACTACCAGCGCCGATTCCTCCGACTGACCGCTCCACACGGAGAACCAGACTTCATCGCCGGCCTTGTTGTATTCCGGCTGTACCACCCGCATCGCGCCTTGCTTGATGCCGGCGTACTCGGCGATGGGCAACACGGTGTAGCCGGCGTCGAGTTTGTCGATGTTGAACACCGCCACCGACTGGCTCAGCTTGGCGTCGGGGTTGAGGGTGGTGTCGACATACAGGTGACGGGAGTCAGGGTGGGTTTTGATAAACAGCGATCCGCCGCCCTGGCCCTTGAGCGAGGCGACCTGTTTCCAGGCGTATTGCGGGTGCTTGACCGGGTCGGTGCCGATCAGGGAAATGCCGTCATCACCGAGGTGGCTGGTGGCCCAGACTGGCCCATAAGTCGGATGGTTGAAGTTGGCGCCGCGCCCCGGGTGAGGGGTTTTGCCGACCTCCACCAAAGCTGCCAACTTGCGATCTTTGGAGTCGATCACGGCGACTTTGTTGGAGTTGTTGGCGGCGGTCATGAAGTAGTGGTGGGTGCTGTCCCAACCGCCGTCATGCAGGAAGGGCGCGGCATCGATGTAGGTGATGGTGAGGTTTTTGATGTCCTGGTAATTGACCAGCATGACCTTGCCGGTTTCCTTGACGTTGACGATGAACTCCGGCCATTCGTGGGAGGCGATAATCGCCGCGACCCGAGGTTCTGGGTGATATTCCTGCTTGTCGACGGTCATGCCACGGGTCGAGACGATCTGTTTGGGCTCCAGGGTTTCGCCATCCATGATGGTGAATTGCGGCGGCCAATAGGAGCCAGCGATGGTGTACTTGTCTTCGTAGCCCTTGAACTTGGAGGTCTCCACCGAGCGCGCCTCGATGCCCACTTTGACTTCGGCGACCTTGGTCGGCTCCACCGGCCACAGGTCGATCATGTCGATCCGCGCGTCTCGACCAATCACTAGCAGGTAGCGACCGGAGGCGGAGATCCGCGAGATGTGTACCGCGTAACCGGTCTCGATCAGCTTGACGATTTTCTTGCTGTCACCGTCGATCAGGGCAATCTTGCCGTCATCGCGCAAGGTCACCGAAAACAGGTTCGGCAGGTTGAGTTTGCTCAGTTGCTTCTTCGGACGGTCCTCAGGCTTGACCAGCACTTTCCAGGTTTTCAGCGTCTCGGCCATGCCCCATTCAGGTGGCGTCGGCGGCGTGTGCTGAATGAACTTGGCCATTGACGTGATCTGATCCTTGGTCAGCGCATTGGACGTCCCCCAGTTCGGCATGCCCGCCGGTGAACCGTAGGTAATCAACGCCTCCAGAAACGGTTGCCCGCGGGACTGGGTGATGTCCGGTGTCAGTGGTTTGCCGGTGGCGCCTTTGCGCAGAACACCGTGGCAGCCGGCGCAACGCTGGAAGTAAATTTCCTTGGAAGAGTCGAACTCGGCCTGACTCATGTCGGGCGCTCCGGCGGATTTGACCATGAGCGGGCTGGCCGCAGCGGCAGCGGGCTCGTTGGCCCGGGCCGCATGAGTCACCGCAAGGGCCAGCGCCGAACACAATGTGGCGACAGTCAGAGCAAACGTTTTTCTATTGCTGATCAGCATTCCATTTCTCCTCAGGCAAGACCTTTGCGATGTGCTGAAACGGCAGCGCAGAACGCAGGTTCTTAGTGCCGTGCAAGGCTATGCCCGAGCAGGCCAATGCTCGCTTGACCGCGATCAAGTTTGCCGGCCATGTCACTTGCCAGGTTGTCGCAGGGGCCCGTAGCGTGTGGCTTGAATCCGCTTTTGGAACAGACAGCCCATGGACCGAATCCAGTCTTGCGAACCCTTCTATCAACCGCTCAATAATGAGGAGGCGCTGTTCGAGCAAGCCTGGCGACACGGCATGCCGGTGCTGATCAAAGGCCCGACGGGCTGCGGCAAGACCCGCTTCGTCCAGCACATGGCCCATCGGCTGAAACTGCCGCTGTACACCGTGGCTTGCCATGATGATTTGAGCGCCGCCGACCTGATCGGCCGTCATTTGATCGGTGCCCAGGGCACTTGGTGGCAGGACGGGCCACTGACCCGCGCGGTGCGTGAAGGTGGTATTTGTTATCTGGACGAAGTGGTCGAGGCGCGCCAGGACACCGTGGTCGTACTGCATCCGCTGGCCGATGATCGTCGCGAGCTGTTTCTGGAGCGCACCGGCGAAGTGCTGCAGGCACCGTCGTCATTCATGCTGGTGGTGTCGTACAACCCCGGCTACCAGAACCTGCTCAAAGGCATGAAACCCAGCACCCGACAACGCTTCGTGGCGATGCGTTTCGGCTATCCGCCGGTGGCCGACGAAGAGCGCATTGTCGCCCGGGAAGCGCAGGTGGACAGCGCGCTGGCGGCGCAAGTGGTGAGGCTGGGGCAGGCCCTGCGAAGGCTGGATCAACATGACCTGGAGGAAGTCGCCTCGACGCGGCTGCTGATCTTCACCGCGCGAATGATCCGCTCCGGCATGAGCCCGCGTGAGGCGTGCATGGCCTGCCTGGCCGAGCCGCTGAGCGATGATCCGCTGACGGTTGCGGCGCTGATGGACGTGGTTGATGTCCACTTCGGCTGAGGCCAGACGCGTTGCGCCGGGGCACTTGCCGGGCGATCTGGCGATGTGGTTTTTCATTCTGGCCGAGCTGTCGGTGTTCGCCATTCTGATTCTGGCGTTCGCCGTGACCCAGGCACTCAAGCCGCAGCTGTTCGGTGAAAGCCGTCTGTTGCTCAACACCTCTACCGGCCTGGCGATGACCCTGAGCCTGCTCACCGCGGGGCTGTTCGCCGCGCTGGCTCAAGAGCAAATCAAGCGCTCCCGGTCTCGCTACGGCGCTGTCTACCTGCTAGCGGCCTTGCTCGCCGCCAGTGTCTACGTGGTGTTGAAACTCACGGAATACCGACACTTGCTGGCCTCGGGGCTGGGCATGGAGCACAACACGTTTTTCACCCTCTACTGGATCCTCACCGGTTTTCATTTTCTCCATGTACTGCTCGGCATGGTCATTCTCGGATGGCTGGCCGAGCGCTGTCGTCGTGGCCTGTACAACGCCGCCAACCGCAGCGGGCTTGAATCGGGGGTGCTGTATTGGCACATGGTCGATCTGATCTGGGTGGTGCTGTTTCCGCTGGTCTACGTTCTGAATTGACGGAGGTTCTGATGTCCGCTTCCAGGTTTTTGCTGGTCTGCTGGGCAGCGCTGGCCACGTTAAGCGTGTGCACGGTGGTGCTGGCACAGATGGGCGCGACGTGGCTGCTGTCGGTGGCCATTTTGCTGGTGGCGGTTGGCAAGGCCTGGTTGATTGCCGATGGCTTTATGGAAATGCGCCATGCCCCGCGATTGTGGCGGCGGTTGATGGTGAGTTGGGCGTTGGTGTTGGCCGCCGTTGTAGGGCTGACGCTAGTGTTGGTCGACTAGCCAACCTGTGGCGAGGGGGCTTGCCCCCGTTGGGCTGCGCAGCAGCCCAAAAACCCGCAATCACATTTCATCAGGCATACCGCATTCATAGATTTTGCGACTGCTGCGCAGCCCAACGGGGGCAAGCCCCCTCGCCACAGGGTCAGGCGTTCGGCTTCATGGTGCCAATACCCGACCAAAACCATCTGCCTTTCTTGATCGCCATCAAGCAGGTTTCAACCCTTCGCTTTCTATCATGGGCACGCCAAGCAAAGAGGAAGCGACCATGTCAGAGACCTTCACCAAAGGCATGGCCAGGAATATCTACTTCGGGGGAAGCATCTTCTTCTTCCTGATATTCCTGGCCTTGACCTATCACACGGAACAGACCTTTCCAGTGCGCAGCAATGAAGCGCAGTTAACCGAATCAGTGATCCGCGGCAAGACGGTCTGGGAGCAAAACAACTGCATCGGCTGCCACACGCTGTTGGGCGAGGGCGCCTACTTTGCGCCTGAGCTGGGCAACGTGTTCCAGCGGCGCGGCGGGGAGGCGGGCTTCAAACCCTTTCTACATGCCTGGATGAAAATGCAGCCGCTGGGCGTACCGGGCCGGCGAGCGATGCCGCAGTTCAAGTTGAGTGAGCAAGAGGTGGATGACATCGCCGAGTTCCTCAAATGGAGCTCGAACATCAACACCAATGGCTGGCCGCCAAACAAGGAGGGCTAAGAGATGAGCATTGCTAATCCGCATCTGAAATTCGCCTCGCAAGCCGTGGCCAAACCGTACTTCGTGTTCGCCCTGATGCTGTTTCTCGGTCAGGTGCTGTTCGGTTTGATCATGGGTGTGCAATACGTGGTGGGGGACTTTCTGTTCCCGATCATTCCCTTCAACGTGGCGCGGATGGTGCACACCAACCTGCTGATCGTCTGGCTGCTGTTCGGCTTCATGGGCGCTGCCTACTACCTGATTCCGGAAGAGGCCGACCGCGAACTGCACAGTCCGAAGTTGGCGATCATTCTGTTCTGGGTATTCGCCGCCGCGGGCGTGCTGACGATCCTCGGCTATCTGCTGGTGCCTTATGCGGGCCTGGCCAAACTGACCCACAACGAGTTGCTGCCAACCATGGGCCGGGAGTTCCTGGAGCAGCCGACCATCACCAAGATGGGCATTGTGGTGGTGTGCCTGGGCTTTCTCTACAACATCGGTATGACCCTGCTCAAAGGGCGCAAGACCACCGTCAGCATGGTGATGATGACCGGGCTGATCGGCCTTGCGGTGTTCTTCCTGTTCTCCTTCTACAACCCAGGCAACCTGGCCCGCGACAAGTTCTACTGGTGGTGGGTGGTGCATCTTTGGGTGGAAGGCGTGTGGGAACTGATCATGGGTTCGATGCTCGCTTTTGTCCTGATCAAAATCACCGGTGTCGACCGGGAAGTCGTGGAGAAATGGCTGTACGTGATCATCGCCATGGCGCTGATTACCGGGATTATCGGCACCGGTCACCACTTCTTCTGGATCGGTGCGCCTGAGGTCTGGTTGTGGGTCGGCTCGATCTTCTCGGCACTCGAACCGCTACCGTTCCTGGCCATGGTGATCTTCGCCTTCAGCATGGTGAAGAACCGTCGCCGGCAACACCCGAACCGCGCCGCCACACTGTGGGCCAAGGGCACTACGGTCACCGCGTTCTTCGGTGCGGGCGTCTGGGGTTTTCTGCACACCCTGGCACCGGTCAACTTCTACACCCATGGTTCGCAACTGACCGCGGCTCACGGTCACCTGGCCTTCTACGGTGCTTACGCGATGATCGTGATGACCTTGATCAGCTACGCCATGCCGCGTTTGCGCGGGCTGGGTGAAGCGGCTGACGAGCGTTCGCAGACCTTGGAGATCTGGGGCTTCTGGTTGATGACCCTGTCGATGGTGATGATCACGCTGTTCCTGACCGCTGCCGGTGTCGTTCAGGTTTACCTGCAACGCTGGCAGGCCGACGGGATTGCGTTGCCATTCATGGCCACGGTCGAACATCTGCAGGTGCTGTTCTGGGCGCGTCTGGGCGCCGGTCTCGGCTTCTTCGCCGGGTTGCTCTGTTACCTGCTCAGCTTCAAGCAACGGAGCCGCGCCGCCTTGCGCGCCCCGGCTGCGGTTGTACCTTCATGAGCGAGTGCAACAGCTAGAAAAGGTCGGCCCGGCTGATACAGCGGGCCGTTTTTTTGGTTTCCAGCAAGGGCAAGCATCATGGCGTTTACCGTCGAACTGGAAGAGTGGGTAGGCAGTGTCTGGCATCGTTTCATCACTCGGCGTGCCAGCCCTGACTTCCCTGAAGCACGGGTTGAACTGGCCAGTCAGCAACGCCCGCTGGCGCTGTTGTTTCGTGCCATGGGCGGTGCCAATGGCATCGGTGTGGAAGCGGCCAGCGACCGCGATCTGCTGCTGCGGCGCAACGTGTTGCAGCAGATCGCCGGCACCTGCAAACAAGTGCCGTTGGCGTGGTGTGACGCGAGTAATTTGCGGCTGCCATCGAGCCTGGCGGTGTTTCCTGAAGTCGCACTGAACGAGGAACTCTATCGGTGGCTCGCGTTGCTGGCGGCACAAGCCGGGCATATGCGTCACTGGGGTCGGGACAATCAACGCTGGACGCAACAGCTGTTGCGGCGCTATCCCGCGTTGCGTATCCGGTATAAACGACTGGTCGATGCCCATCTGCAATTGCGCCCCGATCCGGCCTCGTTGAACGCCAGCGAAGCGGCACTGGAACGGGCGCTATGCCAGGCGCTGCGCGAACCTGGCAGTGTTGAGCATTTCCCTCGCAGCGAACGGGCCGCATGGCCGCTGCCGCTGTGGTTGTACCCGCCACAAAACCTCGCCAGCCCGCAGGCTGCCGATCTGGGCGATGAATCCGAAGAGTCTTTGACCACGCCGCCCGGCGAACAGAAAAGCGGGCGTAAACGCGCGACGCGGATCGATGAAAACACCCGCGATAGCGGGCTGTTGGTGGTGCGTCTGGAGAACCTGTTCAGCTGGACCGAGCACGTGGACCTGGATCGCTGGTCGGACGACAGCGAAGACCCGGACGCCGCCCGAGTCGCCGACGACCTGGATGAATTGACGCTATCTCGCACCCGTCTGCGCAAGGGCGGCGGACTCAAGCTGCACCTGGATTTGCCACCAGCCGATGTCGACGATATTCCCCTCGGCGAGGGCATCAAACTGCCGGAGTGGGATTACCGCAAACAGCAGATGCAGGACAGCTTCGTCAATCTGCAAATGATGGTGCCCCGCGACTGTGAGGCGCAGCCATTACCGCCACGGCTGAAGGCATCGGCGCACCGTCTGCGCCGCCAGTTCGAGCACCTGCGCAACGACCGCCAATGGTTACGCCAGCAACCTCAAGGGTCTGAACTGGACATGCAGGCCTGGCTGGATTTTCACGTCGAACGCGAGCATGGCCAGTGTGCCGAACGCGGTCTGTTCATGGAGCAACGGCAGACCCGCCGCGACCTGGCGTGCCTGTTGCTGGCCGATGTGTCGATGTCCACCGACGCCCACTTGAACGATGAGCATCGAGTGATTGATGTGATCCGCGACAGCCTGCTGCTGTTCGGCGAAACCTTGTCGGTGCTGGGCGATGATTTCGCCCTGTACGGGTTTTCCTCGCTGCGCCGTCAGCAAGTGCGCATGCAGGAACTCAAGGCGTTCACTCAGCGTTATGACGACACCACCCGAGGTCGCATTCAAGGTCTCAAGCCGGGGTATTACACGCGCATGGGCGCTGCCATTCGCCAAGCCACGCAACTATTGGGCACGAGCAAGCGGCGCAGCAAACTGTTGCTGCTGCTCACGGATGGCAAACCGAATGATCTGGATCTGTATGAAGGGCGCTACGGTGTTGAAGACACCCGCGAGGCGGTGCTGGAAGCGCGGCGTCAGGGGCTGACGCCGTTCTGTATCACGATCGATCGCGAGGCCGGGGATTACCTGCCGTACATGTTCGGCGCCAATGGCTACACCTTGATCCGCCAGCCCGAACAGTTACCGCTGCGCTTGCCGCAGTTGTATCGTCAGCTGACTCAGCCTTGAGCGACACGGTCCATGTAGCACTGCCGAGCCTGCGAAGCGCAGACCCTGTGGCGAGGGGGCTTGCCCCCGTTCGGCTGCGAAGCAGTCGTAAAAACAGCCAGTGTGTTTTATCTGGCACAACATGATTACCGGGTTAGGGCCGCTTCGCGACCCAACGGGGGCAAGCCCCCTCGCCACAGGGGCTGTGCTTCGCAGGCGCGAGATGTGTGGATAATTGCGGTGTGGCTTCAGGAAATACTGCGTGGCAGCCAGAAAAACATCACCACGCAGAAGATCGTCAGGCCAACGCAGAACCACATGAATCGGCGCTGCCGACGTTCTCCGGCGCGTTCAGCCAGTGCCGGCAGGGGCATGCCGCATTGGCGGCACTCGGTTTCTTGTGCGGGGTTGGTGTGTTGGCAATACAGGCAGACGGGCATGGCACTCACTCGAACTGTTCCAGGCGCAAGCGATCAAGAATGGCGATCTGACGGCCGTCCTGAGTGATGATGTTTTCATCGATCAAGCGGCGAATGATCCGCGAAAAGGTTTCCGGCTGGATCGACAGATGCCCGGCAATCAGTTGCTTGGCCATTGGCAGTTCGAATTGGCTGTCAACGGTTTGCTGGCGTACCAGTTGCGTCAGCAGATAACGCACGACCCGGTGGGTGGCGTTTTTCAGGGACAGGGTTTCGATTTCGTTGACCCGTTGATGCAGGCGAACGCAGAGCTTGCCCAGCAGCGCAAAGGTCAGCCGACTATTGCTCTGCAGCAGGCGCATGTAGGTGCTGTTGGATAACCGGTAGAGCTGGGTGGGGCAGATCGCTTCGGCCGATGCCACATAGTTCGGGGTGTCCATCAGCATCATCGCCTCGGCGAAGGTTTGCCGATCGCTGATGACCTCGAACACTTTCTCCTGCCCATCGGGTGTCAGTCGGTAGATTTTCACCGCGCCGGCAATGATGAAGTAGAACGAATCGGCCGGCTCACCCTGACGGAACAACGGCTCGCCCTTGTCGATGCTCAGCAAATGGCTGGTACTCATCAATTCATCCAGCTGTTCTTCGTTCAACGGCTCGAACAAGTGATGACTGCGCAGAATCTGGTGATGGACGCGATGAAGCACCATAAGAATTCATCCTGAAGATAGAGAGGGGGATCAGCTCAGACGAGACCTAGAGAAACGCCGCTGGCCAAGGCCAGGATTGAGGTCAACACAACAAACCAGGCCAGTGGCTGGATGACTTTTTTCATGACGACTCCGGTAATCGAAAGGGATCCAGGATTTCTAAAAGGTTGCCCATGCAGAGCAAGACGCGG
The DNA here is from genome assembly GCF_056279485.1 of Pseudomonas sp. TE12508. Classification (NCBI taxonomy): domain Bacteria; kingdom Pseudomonadati; phylum Pseudomonadota; class Gammaproteobacteria; order Pseudomonadales; family Pseudomonadaceae; genus Pseudomonas; species Pseudomonas sp. TE12508. Next base: position 116,268 of record NZ_JBWCCN010000009.1, read on the forward strand.
GCCAGGCTTGGAGGGCCTTGTTTATGGGGGTTCTCAAGCATGAGGGTAAAAAAGACTATGCTGTATAGGGTTTAAATAACCCTTAAATGGTCATTTTTACCCTGATGACCGATCACCTTTGTGGCGAGGGGGCTTGCCCCCGTTCGGCTGCGCAGCAGTCGTAAACCGGCTGATGGGGTCTATCTGACACGTCGGGGATGCTGGTTTCAGGAGCGCTTCGCACTCCAACGGGGGCAAGCCCCCTCGCCACAGGGCCACCATTCTCCCAGTCCAGGCAGGTTCGAATGAGCATCGGGGGCACGTCCCTTGCACACTTGATCTGTGACAAAGGCAATGAATCGGTAATACCCGATGATTGGCCCTGGATTTACCTCGGCGCGTACGGGTTGGCGCCAGGTCAGCAAACAGGTAGAGGAGTGGCTTTATGCAAGTGCTTGACCGCCGTAAAGCGATGGCCATCGCGCCGCTGTTACGGCTGGCCTTTCGGCCGTTTTTCCTCGCTGGCTGCCTGTTGGCGGTGCTGGCCATTCCGCTGTGGCTGGCGGCTTTTAGTGGTTCGATGTCCGACTGGCAGCCGGCAGGCGGTTGGCTGGGCTGGCATCGGCATGAATTGCTGTTCGGGTTCGGCTTGGCGATTATCGCGGGCTTTTTGCTGACGGCCGTGCAGACCTGGACCGGTCGCCCCGGCCTCAGCGGCAAGCCGTTGGCCGCTCTGGCGTTGCTGTGGTTATTGGCGCGAGTGGCCTGGCTGGCCAACGTGTCGTGGCCGTTGCTCGCGGTGCTGGAAATGGCGTTCCCGTTGGCGGTGGCAGTGCTCATGGGCTTCACCCTGTGGAAGGTGCGGCAGAAACGTAATTACCCGATTGTGGTGGTTCTGCTGTTGTTGGCCGTGGCCGACGGGTTGTCTTTGTACGGCCTGGTCGAGGGGCATGAAGGCTGGCAGCGCCAAGGTGTGCTGACCGGCATTTGGCTGGTGGCGGCGATGATGGGGTTGATCGGCGGACGCGTCATTCCGTTCTTCATCCAGCGTGGCCTCGGCAAGGTCGATGGCGTTGCCCCTTGGCCCTGGCTGGATTGGCTGCTGCTGATTGGCTCGCCCCTCGTGGCGTTGTTATATGCCGCCGGACCTGCGCTTGCCCCCAATTTTTGGGTGGGCCTGTTGTTCGCCGTGTTGGCCGTAGGGCATCTGGTGCGCCTGGTTCGCTGGCATGATCGCGCCGTCTGGCACGTGCCGTTGCTGTGGTCGTTGTACCTGGCTTATGGCTGGTTGGCGGTGGCTTGTCTCGGGATGGCGCTGTGGCATTTCGGCGCGCCGATTAACCCGAGTCTGGCGGTGCATTGCCTGACCATCGGGGCCATGGGCGGCCTGGTGCTGGCGATGATCGCGCGGGTCAGCCTTGGGCATACCGGCCGTGCGCTGGAGCCGCCGTCGGGGATGACCCTGGCGTTCATCTTGCTCAATCTGGCGTGCCTGAGCCGGGTCGTGTTGATCGAGTTCTTTCCCTTGCCGGCATTGTGGTTGGCTGGTCTGTGCTGGGCGCTGGCGTTTGCGCTGTATGCCTGGCGCTATGGGCCGATGCTGCTGCGGGCCCGGGTGGACGGTCATCCGGGATGAGCCCGCGAACGGACAGAGGCTGGCGCTGATGTATCCCTTTTTGCTGGTCACGCATTTGCTGGCAGCGATTGCCTTCATCGGCACGCTGTTTTTCGAGGTGGTCATCTGGCATCGCGCGCGCCAGCAGCTGGCGGACGTATCGCAAGTGACGGCAGATCAGGCGATTGCCGTGCGTTCGCGCAAGGTACTGCATGGCGTGGTGTTGCTGTTGTATGGCGCCGGCATCGGCCTGGCGTGGCAGTACCGGGGCGCATTGGGTCAGCCGCTGGCCAGCAGTTTTGGCCTGTTGCTGAGCCTCAAGATCCTGCTGGCCCTGAGCATCATCGGCCATTACTTGCTGCTGGCCTATTGGCTGACCCATGCGCGCCTGACCGCGACTCGCGCCAGCTGGATTCGCCGCAGCATCCTCGGGCACATGGTGTTGATCGTGATCCTGGCCAAGGCGATGTTCTATTGGCACGGTTGATCACAAGCAGTCCAGGATAAACAAAACCCGCGTCAACCGATGGGCTGACGCGGGTTGGGTGTGACTGGCGATCGATCAATGACGAGGGTTCAGGGCATTGATGAACAGCACGTTGTTTTCCAGATGGATGTGTTGCATCAGGTCGTCTTTGAATTCCAGCAGCCCGCGATAGAGGGCGCGCCAGGTGTTACAGGCATCGGCAGGCGGGATGATGTGATTGGTCAGGGCGAGCATTTTTTCCAGTGCTTCACCATGTTGATCATGTTCGAAACGCAGCACCTGGATCGGCGGAGCCGCTTGAGCACCGATGCCTTGTTGCAGCATCGGGAACAGCACCTGTTCTTCCTTGAGCATGTGGCCTTCGAGTTCTTGCTGCATGTCGGTCAGAAGATCGGCCAGGCCGTTGGGGCAGCTGCTGCGCGCACCATGGACCTGCTCGACGCGGCGGGCCAGGCGGATCAGTTCCGGCAGTTGCTCGCGGTGGCGGGCGTGGTAGCGCGCCAGAAGGTGGGCGATCAACAGTTCCAAAGGTTCGTTACGCCAGTCGTGCTGGGTTTCGCCGGCGTCTTGCAGAATGTTCAGGGCGTCGGCAATGAGGACCGGATCGAGGTTTTTGCCAAGGGCCGCTTCACGCAGGCTTTTATGCCCGCCGCAACAGAAGTCCAGTTTGAAGGTATGGAAGATCCGGGTGGCACCGGGAATGTCGCAGGCCAGTTGGCCGAGGCTTTGTTCCAATAGGGTCTGGCTCATCAGGGTTCCTTGTTTGGGTTTCAACGGTTCCCCAGGCTCATTGCATCCGGCATGCCATATTTAAATGATTGAAAAACATGGATTTATTTTTAGTTGTGGTGATAGACACCCTGACGCTTCAGGGTGAATCCAACCATAGAGGGTGATTACTACCATGCTGCGAGAAAGCCTGGCAGCCGACCTGATCGTCGAGTTGCCCAATGCCGTGCGGTTGCAACGACTGGTCCAGACCCTGCGCGAATACTTCAACAGTGGCGCCGTGGGCTTGTTGCGTCTGGATGACGACAGCCTCAGGCCGGTGGCGACGGTGGGGCTGGTTCATGAAGCGTTGGGGCGCCGGTTCGTCATCGCCCAGCATCCCCGGCTGGCGGCAATCATGGCGTCGCGCGAGCCGACCTGGTTCGAACCCGACAGTCGCCTGCCAGACCCCTATGACGGCTTGCTCGACAACCACGTCGGCGAACCGCTGCCGGTGCATGACTGCATGGGCGTGAGCCTGTATGTCGAGGGGCGGATCTGGGGCGCGATCACCCTCGATGCGCTGCACGCCGGGACCTTCGACAGCCGCGCGCGGGAAGAGCTCAAGCGCTGCACTTTGCAGATCGAAGCCGCTGTGCGGGTCACCCGGCTCGAGCAGGAAAACCGCAGCTTGCGTCTGTCCCGCAGCGATCCCCAGGATTTGCGAATGCCGGTCGAGGAGGGCGAGATCCTCGGGCAAAGTGAGGTGTTGCATCAGTTACTCAATGAGTTGGATGTACTGGCCGACTCCGATCTGCCGGTGTTGCTGTTGGGCGAGACTGGCGTCGGCAAAGAGCTGTTCGCTCGGCGCTTGCATCGTCTTTCAAGGCGCCACCACAAACCGCTGATACACGTTAACTGCGCCGCTTTGCCGGAGTCGCTGGCAGAGAGTGAGTTGTTCGGGCATGTCAAAGGCGCCTTTTCCGGCGCCACCAGTGACCGCGCCGGACGCTTCGATGCCGCCAACGGTGGCACGCTGTTTCTCGATGAGGTCGGGGAGTTGCCGTTGAGCGTGCAAGCGAAGTTGCTGCGCACCCTGCAGAACGGCGAGATCCAGCGCCTCGGTGCCGACAAGCCGCTGCACGTCGATGTGCGCATCGTCGCTGCCACCAACCGGCACCTGCCGGACAGCATCCGCGACGGCTTGTTTCGCGCCGATCTGTATCACCGGCTCTCGGTGTACCCGGTGCCGATTCCGCCCCTGCGCGAGCGCGGTAACGATGTGTTGATGCTGGCCGGGCATTTCCTTGAACTCAATCGGGCGCGGCTCGGCCTGCGTGGTTTGCGCCTGTCGCCGGCGGCCGAACGCGCGCTGCTGCTTTATACCTGGCCGGGCAATGTGCGCGAACTGGAACACGTGATCAGTCGGGCCGCGTTGAAGCAGCTCAGCCGCGGTACGAGTCGCGCGTTGATCATGACGCTGGAGCCTGAAATTCTCGATCTCGACAGCGCGATGGCGGCATCGGGGGCGGTGGTCGAGCCATCCCCGGACGTTACGGCTGATTTGCCGTTCCAGCCCTTGGGCGAAGCCGTCGACGATTACCAGCGCAAGAAAATCCTCCAGGCCCTGAGCCTGTCCGGGGAAAACTGGGCCAGCGCCGCGCGAATCCTCGAAGTTGACCCCAGCAACCTGCACAAACTGGCACGGCGTCTGCGTCTCAAGTAGGCGACAGTGTTGATGGCGGTCAAGGTGGCTTTGCGCAGTGCCTCGCACACTGCGTAAAACCTTCCGGAGATCACCGTCATGCCGCTTTCCCTGGCTCAGATGCGCCGTAACTACACCCTTAATGGCCTGCAAGATGAGGCTGCGCTGGACGATCCGCTGGCGATGTTCCGGCAGTGGTTGCAACAGGCCCGCGACACCGAGTGCGCACCTGTCGAGGCCAACGGCATGGTGTTGGCGACGGTCGACCCTGAAGGGCGGCCGCACTGTCGGGTTCTGTTGCTCAAGGGCTTGAGCGATGAGGGTTTTACTTTTTTCGGTAATTACCAGAGTGACAAAGGTCAGCAACTGGCCGCCAATCCCTATGCCGCGATGACGTTTTTCTGGCCGGGACTGGAGCGTCAGGTGCGAATCGAAGGGCAGGTGTCCAGACTCGACCCAGCATTGTCGGATGCGTACTTCGATTCCCGTTCCATGGCCAGTCGCCTGGGGGCCTGGGCTTCACCGCAAAGCCGTCCGCTGGCCAGTCGTGCAGCGCTGGAATCCATGCTGGCTGAAACCATCAAACACTTCGTTGGCCAGACTGTGTCGCGCCCCGAGCATTGGGGCGGCTACTGCCTGCACCCTGAGCGTCTGGAGTTCTGGCAGGGGCGGGCCGACCGCTTGCATGATCGTGTCGACTATCGTTTGCGCGATGGTGCATGGCAACGCAATCGCTTGGCGCCTTGAGCCCCATTGCGCAGGACCTGTAGCGATGGAGGACAGTGTGGGAGCGGGCTTGTGTGGCGAGGGGGCTTGCCCCCGTTGGGCCGCGCAGCGGACCCAAGACCTGCGAGCGCTGCGCACTCGAACGGGGGCAAGCCCCCTCGCCACAAGCCCCACAGGTTTTGTGCCCGGCACATTTTTTCTATGTCCCCGACGAGGTACCTCCTTGGAGGAATAGGCTCGCTCACCATTCCGGTTCAGGCTTCGGGCCATACCCTCATCTACGGGAAGACCTGGATATGGCCCATCTGGCGCAACGCATTTTTGAACCCCTGAACATCGCCGTGCTGACCATCAGCGATACGCGCACCTTTGACACCGACACTTCGGGGCAGACCCTGACGGATTTGCTGCAAACAGCCGGGCATGTGTTGATCGATCGTGATCTGGTCAAGGACGACATTTATCAGATCCGCGCCACCGTTTCCCGGTGGATCGCCGACCCCAAGGTGCAAGTGGTGTTGATGACCGGCGGCACCGGTTTCACCGCTCGCGACAACACGCCGCAAGCAGTGCTCCCACTGCTGGACAAGCACGTTGAAGGCTTCGGCGAACTGTTCCGCCAGGTGTCTCTGGAGGAAATCGGCATGTCCAGCCTGCAGTCCCGGGCACTGGCCGGCATGAGTAACGGCGTGCTGGTGTGCTGCGTTCCAGGCTCGCCGGGTGCCTGCCGGACTGCCTGGAACAAGATCCTGCTCGAACAACTGGACAGTCGCACCGGCCCGTGCAATTTCGCCCCGCATCTGAAACCGCAAGCTCAACGGGTCATCGGCGCCTGCGAGACGCGCACATGACTGGCCGGGTGTGCGACATCGGCAACCTGATTCCGGTGGACGAGGCCATCAGCCGCCTGCTGGACCAGGCACCGCCGCCGCCCCCGGCGCAAATGGTGCGTCTGGATCAAGCCATGGGGCGGGTGCTGGCGGCGGACATTCATTCCCCGGTGAACCTGCCGGCCTGGGACAACAGTGCCATGGACGGCTATGCCCTCAGGGCGGCTGACTTGCCCCAGGCGGGTGGCTGTTTATCGATTGGCGGGCGCATTGCGGCGGGGGATCAAGCAAGTTCACCCTTGCTCGCGCAGCACGCAGTGCAGATCTTTACCGGCGCGCCATTGCCACCGGGTGCCGATACCGTGGTGCCGCAAGAGCGCTGTCGGGTCGAGGGCGAGCGCGTCTGGTTCCCGCCTGTATCCGTTGGCGACCATGTGCGCAAGGAGGGTGAGGAAGTTCGCCGCGGACATCTGTTGCTCAAGGCCGGTAAACGCCTGCGCGCCCAAGAACTGGGGTTGCTGGCTGGCGCTGGTATCGCGCGGGTCGAGGTCTATCGGCCGTTGCAGGTGTGCCTGCTCAGCAGCGGTAATGAACTGCGTGAGCCGGGCGATCCCTTGGCGCCGGGGCAGATTTACAACAGCAACCGGTATTGCCTTGCCGCGTTATTGCGCGGCTGGGGCGTCGAGGTACACGACTATGGCGTCATGGTCGATGAGTTGGCGGCCAGCCGGCATGCCTTGAGCCTGGCGTCTTCGGAATGCGACTTGCTGTTGAGTTCCGGTGGCGTGTCGGTGGGCGAGGAAGATCACCTCAAACAGGCGATCGAGGAACTGGGCAACGTGGATTTCTGGCGGCTGGCCATTCAGCCGGGCAAGCCACTGGCTTTTGGTGAAGTGGCCGGTAAACCGTGGATCGGCATGCCGGGAAATCCTTCGGCGGCGCTGATTACCGCGTTGGTGGTAGTGCGTCCGTTCCTGCTCAGGGCCCAAGGCGTGACTGATGTACTGCCGGTGCCGTTGGCCGTGCCAGCCGGGTTCGACTGGTTGCAGCGTAACAAGCGTCGGCAGTACCTGCGGGCCAGATTGACGCCCGGCGCCGACGGCCAGTTGAGCGTGGAACTGCACCCTCAGCAAAGCTCGGCCATGTTGACCGCCGCGTGCTGGGCCGATGGGCTGGCGGTGATCGAGTGCGAGCAGCAAGTGCTCAAGCACGACAACGTGATGTTCCTGTCCTTCGCCGACCTGATGCATTGATGGCAATTGATTGCCGTCAAGGCCGTGCCTGCCGGTCTCGCTAGACTGTGTGGCGAGGGAGCTTGCTCCCGCTGGGTCGCGAAGCGGCCCTGTTATTTAGGCCTGCTGCGCAGTCCAGCGTCGGAACGCCGCCCGGAGCAAGCTCGCTCGCCACAAGCGCTTTCCAACCATGACTGATTAGGCCCCGGACTGCGTTTTTTCATGAGGATTACCCATGCAACTGGTCTGCCCGGCAGGGAATCTGCCTGCGCTTAAAGCGGCGGTGCGCCAAGGCGCCGATGCCGTCTATGTCGGCTTTCGTGATGACACCAACGCCCGGCATTTCGCGGGGCTGAACATGGACGACAAGCAGTTCGACGCCGCGGTCGCCCACATCCGCCAGCATCAACGCAAACTCTACGTCGCGGTCAACACATACCCGCAGCCCAAGGGCTGGGAGCGCTGGCAGCGAGCGGTGGATCGTGCCGCCGATTTCGGCGTCGATGCGCTGATCGCCGCCGACCCCGGAGTGCTCAACTACGCCAGTCAGCGTCACCCGCAACTGGCGTTGCACCTGTCGGTCCAGGGCTCGGCGACCCATGCCGCCGCGCTGGAGTTTTATGCGCAGCGCTACGGCATTCGTCGAGCGGTATTGCCGCGGGTGTTGTCGTTGGCGCAGGTACGTCAAGTTGCTGCCAGCAGTCCGGTGCCCATCGAAGTGTTTGGCTTCGGCAGTTTATGCATCATGGCCGAGGGGCGTTGCCATCTGTCTTCCTACATTACCGGCGAGTCGCCGAACCTGTGCGGTGTCTGCTCGCCAGCCAAGGCCGTGCGCTGGAGCGAGGACGCCGAAGGCTTGAGCGCACGCCTCAGCGAAGTGCTGATCGATCGCTACACCCCTGACGAACCGGCCGGTTACCCGACCTTGTGCAAGGGCCGTTTCCTGGTCGGCGGCAAACGCTTTCATGCGCTGGAGGAGCCCACCAGCCTCGACACCCTGGACTTGCTGCCGGAGCTGACGGCCATCGGCGTCGAGGCCGTGAAGATCGAGGGCCGCCAGCGCAGCCCGGCCTATGTCGAACAAGTCACCCGTGTCTGGCGCGCAGCACTGGACGCCCATCGTGGCGCACCGGGCAGTTTTCGGGTCAAGGAGGAATGGCGTCAGGTGCTGGCCGGTTTGTCCGAAGGCAGCCAGACCACTCTGGGTGCTTATCATCGATCATGGCAATGAGGGATTCGACATGAAACTCAGCCTGGGACCGGTCCTGTTTTATTGGGACAAGGAACAACTCAGCAACTTTTACGCCGAGATGTCGGCCTTGCCCCTGGATGTGATTTACCTGGGGGAAACCGTGTGTTCGAAACGCCGGGCCTTTTCGCTGGATCAATGGCTGGGGTTGGGCCGTGAGTTGCAGGAATGCAGTCAGGCGCAGTTGGTGCTTTCCAGCCTGACGCTGATCGAAGCGGCGTCCGAACTCTCTAGCCTGCGTCGGTTGTGCGACAACGGCCAATTGCTGGTGGAAGCCAACGACATGGGCGCGGTGCAGTTTTTGGCCGAACGCAAGTTGCCGTTCGTGGGCGGCCCGGCCCTCAATCTGTACAACGGTCACTCATTGGCGCAACTGCTCGACAGCGGCATGACCCGCTGGGTGCCGCCCGTGGAATGTTCGGCGGCGCTGATTGGTGATGTGATCGGGCAGGTGCGCGAACTGGGCCGTGCAGTGCCGGAAGTTGAAATCTTCGCCTATGGGCATTTGCCATTGGCCTATTCCGCCCGCTGCTTTACGGCCCGAGCGGAAAACCGGCCCAAGGACGACTGCCAGTTTTGTTGCATCAACTACCCCGACGGCCTGGCACTGACCAGTCAGGAAGGGCAGGCGCTGTTCACCATCAACGGTATTCAAACGATGTCGGCCGAGGTGACCAATCTGTTGGCCGATTACTCCGGGCTGGTGGCCTGCGGTGCTGATCTGTTGCGCTTGAGTCCTCGTGCTCAAGGTATGGCCGAGGTGATCGCGGCCTATCAGCGGGTTCGTCTGGGCGAGACTCCGCCGTTGTTCGTCGAAGGGTGCAATGGTTACTGGCACGGCCAGGCCGGCATGCTGCGCGTCGAGGAGGTCGGCCTGTGTTGAATCGAAAAAAGTGGCTGTTGAAAGGTGCCGACCGGGTGTTGCCGCTGGTGCGCCGAGTGCCTTTTGCCGTGCAGCGGCTGGCGTTGCAACAGGCTCTGAACCGCTGCCTCGCCGGGCCGTTGCGTGATGGCGAGTTCGAGGTGTTGCGCGGTCGTTGGTTGTGTCTGCGGATTCCGGATCTGGGTTTGTCCTGGTACCTGACCCTTAGCGGTAAAGGGTTGCGGATTGCTGAGCACGCTACGGCGCATGTGACGATCAGTGGTAATTGGCGCGAGTTTTTACTGTTGGCGAGTCGTCAGGAAGATCCGGATACGCTGTTTTTTCGTCGGCGTTTGGTGATTGAGGGTGATACGGAGTTGGGCCTGGCGTTGAAGAATCTGATCGACAGTCTGGATCCTGATGTGTTGCCTGTTTGGGTGTGGCGCAATCTGGAGCGGGCGGGGAAGGGGTTGGCGGCCTGATAGTCGATCTGTTTTTCGGTCGGAGTACATATCCATTTCTGCGGTAACGGCGGCTTAGGGTTCCGCCCTTACGGCGGGTCACTTTGGAAAAGCGCCAAAGTAACCAAAACGCTTTTGCCCCTGACGTACGGTGCCTCGCCTAGGCTCGGCATGCCCTCGCTCCGGTCCTGCTCCGTGGGCCCGCCGCCATCGGCCATCCATGGCCGGGGGCGGCTACCGCGGCATCCTTGCCGCGGTGCCCACTGCGCAGAACCTGCGCTCGGCCTTCCGACGGGGCAGATCAAGATCAAGATCAAAAGCCAAAGCCAAAGCCAAAGCCAAAGCCAAAGCCAAAGCCAAAGCCAAAGCCAAAGCCAAAGCCAAAGCAAAGCCAAAGCAAAGCCAAAGAAGCCGTTCCCACACTGATCGTTCCCACGCTCTGCGTGGGAATGCCGCCGGGGACGCTCCGCGTCCCGCTGTCGACGCAAGGCGTAAGTCCTGCGCACTGGTGACGCGGAGCGTCACGGGATGCATTCCCACGCGGAGCGTGGGAACGATCAATCAACACGCGCAGGCGTAGAGGAAGCAGGCCGGCCGGTAGGCCGCCTCGCTTTTGCGGTACTCGCCCCCTCGAGAGGCCGAGCGGAGGTTCTGCGCAGTGGGCAACCCGGCATGGATGCCGGGTTAGCCGCGCACGGCCATGGATGGCCGATCGCGGCGGGCCCACGGAGCAGGACCGGAGCGAGGGCATGGCGAGCCTAAGCGAGGCACCGAACGAAAGGGGCAAAAGCGCTTTGGTTACTTTCGCGCTTTTCGAAAGTGACTCGCTGTAAAAGCGAAACCAATAGAAGCCGTTACCGAAGAAACGGATATACACCCTGCCGAGGCGAGTGCACCTGCCACATAGCGGGCAAGCCCACAGGGTTTTTGTTGTTCTTCAGGCCGTCGTTTCCTGCCGGCTTACATGCTGGCGAGCATCACTGGCAATCAACTGCCTGATCCCTTCAAACAACTCATCGCTCTGCGCCTGCGTGCAGTCCTCACCATGGCGTTTGCGCAGCCCATAGTGGCTGAGAATCAGATGCACATCAGCATGCAGGCCATGTTGCTTGAGGCAGTTTTCAACGCATTGCAACGGGCAACCATCCAGCGCGAAGATCCGGCGCCCCGAGCGTGCCTTGTTGACCAGCGCTGCCACGTGCCCGCCAACACCGACGATGCAGGACATTTCAGCCAGGCCGCTGCGGTCCAGTCGCACGGCCAGGGTATTGGCCAGTTGGGCGACATTGGAGCAACCTGAGCAGGAGTAAACCAAAGGCAGGGTTGAACGGGGCATTTGCACTCTCCGTGGATGGACGCTGCCAGTGTGCAAGGCGCCTGGCATTGCGCCTTGATGACGGTCAATTCCGGCTATTGGAAAGCCGCCAGCTCCTCTTCAGCGAGGATGCTGATATGGCGACGCTCCATGGCGATCAGGCCGCACTCCACCAGACGATGCAAAATCCGCGAGAAGGTTTCCGGCTGAATCCCAAGCTTCGACGCCACCAGGCGTTTGGACACTTGCAAGACAATCTGACCGGTAACCGGGTGGCGTTCCTGGAACAGAAAATTGATCACCCGACGAGTCGCACTGGCCATGGTCAAGGTATCGATGTCGCGCAGACGCAGGTGCAGGTGAACACTCATGCTCGCCAGGATCGCCAGGCAGACTTTCGGCTGGTCCTCCAAGGCATTGCGGTAATGGTTGCCCTCGATACTTACCAGCACGCTGTCCTTCAGCGCGGTGGCGCTCACCGGGTAGAGCCGGGCCTGGCTGAACAGCAAGGCTTCGGCAAAGGTCTGGCCGGGCTGGATGATCTCCACCAGGTTTTCCTGGCCTTCGCCGGTGAGCCGGTACAACTTGACCTGGCCGCTGACCAGCAGGAAAAAACGCCTGGCCGGATCCCCTTGATGCATGAGCGTGCTGTGACAACTCAGGCGCTTGAGCATGGCCAGGCTGCAGACTTCCTCGAAGACTTTCTCCGGCAGTTGGCTGAACAGATGATGACGGCGCAACGTTAAAACGATGGAAGGGTGGGTCAGCATGGCGTACCTCCGCTGACCGTCATAGTAGAGAGCGCAGGCCCATTGACCTATGCCTCTGCAGGCCTACCTCCAAGGAGGGATGCCTGTCAGCCTGCACTGCGCAGATGCTCCATGGCCCACACTGCCGCCTCCACCCGCGAGCGCAAGCCGAGTTTGTGCAGCAGGTTTTTCACGTGGACCTTGACCGTCCCTTCGGTGATGCCCAGCTTGTGCCCGATGACCTTGTTGCTGAAGCCGCTGGCGATGGTTTTCAACACCTGACGCTCACGCTCGGTCAGTTCCACCACGGCCTGGCGTGCAGGAGCGCGCAGTGCCTGGGCCATGACTTGAGTCAGCCCCGGGCTGATGACCAAGGCGCCGTTCAAGGCATCGCGGATGTACTGGATCAACAGTTCCGGTTCCATGTCCTTGAGCAGATAACCGTCGGCATCCAGGCGCAGTGCATCGCGAATATCGTCTTCTGCATCCGACACCGTAAACAGCAGCACTTTGCCGGTGTAGTGCATCGCCCGTAATCGGCGCAGGGTTTCGATGCCATTCATTTGCGGCATGTTGTTGTCGAGCAAGACCAGATCCGGTCGAAGCGGCTCAATCAGACCGAGTGCTTCTTCACCCTGGCTGGCTTCGCCGACGATCAGGAAATCATCTTCGAGTTCGAGCATCTGGCGAATGCCGTGACGCATCATCGGGTGGTCGTCTACCAGCAGGATTCTGTGTTGCGGGGACGGGGTCATAGGGTGCTGCCTTCTGTTTGCTGCCCGAGAAATTCCGGGTGGAATTCCAGTTGGACACGGGTGCCTTGGGGTTCCCTGGAGATGATCTGCAGCTGGCCGTGCAAGCTGCGAGCCCGCTCATCCATGATGTTCAGGCCGTGGTGTTCGCGTTGGTCGACGTTGCCGCTGAAGCCGCGACCGTCGTCTTCGACCGACAACCTGACCGTCTCGCCGTCTTGGCGCAGTTGTAGCCAGGCGTTTTGTGCATGGGCGTGGCGCAGACAGTTGGAAAGCGCCTCGCGGGTGATCTGCAGAATATGGATTTGTTCGCTGGCCGATAGCTGGAAGGCCAGCGTGTCGACGTGCAGATGCACCTGAAACTCCCCTCGGCGGGAAAATTCCTCGGCGGTGTCCTTGAGTTCCTGCACCAGTCCCGCGTCGTGAATCTGTAATCGAAAAGTCGTCAGCAACTCGCGTAACTGGCGATAGGCATTGTTCAGTCCCTCGCGCAATTCGGCGGTGACGGTTTCCAGGGTCTGGACCGGTTCGCCCCGGCGCATCAGGGTCTGCATGCGGCTGACTTGCAGCTTCATATAGGACAGGGCCTGGGCCAGCGAATCGTGCAGCTCGCGGGCGATGATCGTGCGTTCTTCGAGCAGTAGCAGGCGATGATCCTGTTCCCGTTGGCGCTTGAGCGAGAGCGAGGTGCCGATCAGGTTGGCCAAGGCCTGGATCAGTTGGGTTTCCCAGGCTTGCATGGGGTGCCCGTCGACAAAGTGCGCCTTCAGCTCACCCAGTTCACTGCCCTGGTTGCTGATGCTGAAGGCTTGCGGATTGGCTTTGTGGTGCTTCTGGCAAGTGGCGCAATCGCTACTGGCGCAGACTTCGCGGATGTTCGCGCCATGCAGGGCCAGTAACTGTTGGGCCGGTGCCTGCAGTTGACCTTGCAGGCACAGCGACAGACGCAAGCCGGGCAGGCGTTGCTGGAAGCGTCGAATCAACTCATCCAGGCCTTCGGCATTGGCCAGGCGTGTGGCCAGACTTCGGCTGCTTTGATACAGGAGCTCCAGGGCGGCATTGGCTTGTTGCAGGTTAAGGGTTTTTTGCCGGACCTGACTTTCCAGGGTGCGATGCGACTCTTCAATCGTCTCGGCCATGGTGTTGAAACTCGTGGCCAACTGGCCTAGTTCGTCCTGGGACTGATGGTTGACCCGCACCTTGAAGTCGCCGCGACGAAAGCGCTGGGTTGCGTCAACCAACTCCTTGAGGGGCGTGACGACACCGTACTGTAACTCGTACAACCCGATTAGCAGGACGATCATGGTGGTGAATAAGGCCAGGCCCTGGATCGCCTGTTGCCAGCCTTGCTTTTGTTCGCTTTGACGCTGCAACAGGTTGACGAACTGGTTCAGTTGTTCAACGAAGGACAGGGCCTGGACCTGAAAATAGGCCGTATCGCCGCGTAGCAGTGCCGGGAGTAAATCCTCGTTCCATTGTTGCTGGATTTGCCCATAGCTGATTTGCAGGGCGGCGGTCGGGCCATCTTCCAGCACGGCCTTGAGTGACTGGCTGGTGAGACGGGTTTGCAGGCTGTCGGTGATGGCGGCGATTTCTGAGGGCGTTGCACCCGCGGCCAGTTTCCAGCTCAGGTGATAAGTCTCCATGCGCACCGAGCCTGCGGTGTTGATGGCGGCGGCATCGCCCTGGCTGAACCAGGCGATCAGCCCGGCGCTCAGCGAACTGGCGAGCGCCAGCACGGCGATCAGGATCACCGCCAGCCCGGCGCGAGCGGGCAGGGAGCTGCGCAACCAGCGCATCATCGGCGCAGGTCCCGGAAGAAATCAGGAAAACAGAGCATGTGCAGCACCAGAGTGGGTTTTGCCGCCGATCCCGGGCGCGCTACCTCTAAAGAGTTGTCGACAGGTCCTTGTCAGCAAAAACGCGGGTTAAAACTCTTAACAAGCTGATAAATAAAGGGTTTTAAGGCTTTCTTGCACTACCTCCTTAGAGGTAGACCGCACAAGCATAGGCCTATGCCCCCATGGGCTTCGTTGACCTGGGTCAAGTTTTTGCGGGGTTGGCCTCTCTAGTCTGCCGCCATGGCTAACTGACTGGAGAGCATTGTGAACCAACCGCGTGTACGACAAGGCTTGGTGCTGGGCATGAGCACGCTGGCCTTCACTGTGTGCTTCATGGTCTGGATGATGTTTGCCGTGCTCGGTGTACCGATCAAGGACCTTCTCCAGCTCAACGAAACCCAGTTCGGCCTGCTGGCCGCGACCCCGGTCCTGACCGGCTCGCTGGTGCGTTTGCCGCTGGGTTTGCTGACCGACCGCTTTGGCGGGCGCAGCGTGTTCTTCCTGCTGATGCTGGCCTGCGTCGCGCCGCTGTATTTGATCAGTCACGCCACCGCCTACTGGCAGTTCCTGGTGCTGGGCTTGTTCGTCGGCCTGGCCGGTGGCTCGTTCTCGGTCGGGATTGCCTACGTCGCCAAATGGTTCGACAAGGAGAATCAAGGCTTCGCCATGGGCATCTTCGGCGCCGGTAACGCCGGAGCCGCGGCGACCAAGTTTCTCGCCCCGGCACTGATCGCTGCCGGCAGCTGGCAACTGGTGCCGAAAGTCTTCAGCGCGATCCTCTTTATTACCGCGCTGCTGTTCTGGTTTCTCAGTGCCGAAAACAAGGACCACCGCAGTGCATCCGGCGCCACCTTGCGTGAGCAACTGCGCTCGCTGAAAGACCCTGCGGTGTGGCGCTACTGCCAGTACTACTCGATTGTCTTCGGCGGCTACGTCGCCCTGGCACTGTGGATGACCAAGTACTACGTGCAGGAATACGGTTTCAGCCTGCAAAGCGCGGCGCTGCTGGCGGCCTGTTTTTCCCTGCCCGGTGGCGTGCTGCGCGCCGTCGGCGGCTGGATGTCGGATCGCTGGGGGGCGCAAAGCGTGACCTGGTGGGTGTTGTGGGTCAGCTGGATCTGCCTGTTCCTGCTCTCGTATCCCCAGACCCAACTGCAAGTGCAGACCATCGACGGCCCGGTGGATTTCCACATCGGCCTGAGCCCCGCGCTGTTCACCGTGCTGCTGTTCGTCATGGGCATCGCCTTCGCGTTCGGCAAGGCCTCGGTTTTCAAATACATCGCCAATGACTATCCGAAAAACATGGGAGCGGTGTCCGGCATCGTCGGCCTCGCCGGTGGCCTGGGTGGTTTCGTGCTGCCGATCCTGTTCGGCGCCCTGGTGGACCTCACCGGCGTGCGCTCTTCCTGCTTCATGTTGATGTACGGCGTGGTCTGGGTCTCCCTCACCTGGATGTACTTCAGCGAAATACGCAAAAGCCCGGTGCTGGGTAAAGCGCCGCTGCTGACCCCGTCCCCGATTTCCAGCATTGCCCTAGGAGAAGAACATGTCCGTTCTGCAAAAGCCTGACAAAGGCCCGGTCATTCATGACTGGCGCCCCGAGGACCCCGCGTTCTGGGGAAGTAGCGGCAAACAGACCGCCACGCGCAACTTGTGGATTTCCATTCCTGCGCTGTTGTTGGCCTTCGCGGTGTGGATGGTCTGGAGCACGGTGATTGTGCGTTTGAACGCCATCGGCTTCACCTTCACCACCGACCAGCTGTTCTGGCTGGCGGCGTTGCCGGGGCTGTCCGGGGCGACCTTGCGCGTCTTCTATTCCTTTATGGTGCCGATCTTCGGTGGCCGTCGCTGGACCGCCCTGAGCACCGCGTCGCTGTTGTTGCCATCGATCTGGATGGGCTTCGCCGTGCAGGACCCGAGCACCTCCTACAGCGTGTTCGTGTTGATTGCCTTGCTCTGCGGTTTTGGTGGCGGCAACTTTGCCTCGAGCATGTCCAACATCAGCTTCTTCTATCCCAAGTCGCAGCAGGGCACGGCCCTCGGCCTCAACGCCGGGCTGGGTAACCTGGGCGTCTCGGTGATGCAGTTCTGTGTGCCGCTGGTGATTACCTTCGGCGTGTTCGGCTTCATGGGCGGCTCGCCGCAAGCACTACCGGATGGCGGTCAGTTGTGGCTGCAGAACGCCGGGTTCATCTGGGTGCCGTTCATTGTGTTGGTGACGGTGCTGGCCTGGTTCGGCATGAATGACTTGTCCAGTGCCCGCGCTTCGTTCAGCGAGCAGGCGGTGATCTTCAAGCGCAAACACAACTGGCTGATGTGCTGGTTGTACCTGGCGACCTTCGGTTCATTCATCGGTTTCTCCGCCGCGTTTCCGCTGCTGATCAAAACTTCCTTCCCCGACGTGATTGCCTTGAAATTCGCCTTCCTCGGCCCGTTGGTTGGCGCTTTGGTGCGGCCATTGGGCGGCTGGCTGGCGGACAAGCTCGGTGGCGCGAAAGTGACCTTGTGGAACTTCGTGGCAATGATCGCGATGGTCTTCGGTGTGATGCACTTCCTGCCGCAGAACGGTACCGGCGGCAACTTCTACGGCTTCCTCGGCATGTTCATGCTGCTGTTCATCACCACTGGCGTCGGCAACGGCTCCACCTTCCGGATGATCCCGGTGATCTTCCGCACCCAGCATGAAAAAGCCTCGGCCGGAAAACCGCCAGCCGTACGCGAACAAGCGCTCAAGGATGCCGGTAAAGAATCGGCCGCCGTCCTGGGCTTCAGTTCGGCCATGGGCGCCTTCGGTGCGTTCTTCATTCCCAAATCCTTCGGCTCTTCGATGGCCCTGACCGGCGGCCCGGAGATGGCCTTCTACATGTTCGTCGGCTTTTACCTGAGCTGCATCGTGGTGACCTGGTGGTGGTACGCGCGCAAAGGCGCCGCGACACCCTGCTGAGACGACCCGAATTCAATCATTGCGTGGGCGGGGCACAGACTCCGCGACAAAGCCTGAGAGGACTACACCGTGAGTCATTTACTGGATCAATTGCGGTTTTTCAACCGTAAGCAAAACGAGTTTTCCGACGGTCATGGAGAGACCCGCAAAGAGTCTCGCGACTGGGAGAACGTCTACCGTTCGCGCTGGCAGTACGACAAGATCGTGCGTTCTACCCATGGGGTGAACTGCACCGGCTCCTGCTCGTGGAAAATCTACGTCAAGAACGGCCTGATCACCTGGGAAACCCAGCAGACCGACTACCCGCGTACCCGTAACGACCTGCCGAACCATGAGCCCCGTGGCTGCCCCCGTGGTGCCAGTTACAGCTGGTACATCTACAGCGCCAACCGCCTCAAGTACCCGAAAATCCGCAAGCCGTTGCTCAAGCTCTGGCGCGATGCGCGGCAGACCATGGCGCCGGTCGAAGCCTGGGCCAGCATCGTCGAGGACAAGGCCAAGGCCGACTCCTATAAAAGCAAGCGCGGCATGGGTGGCTTCATTCGTTCCAACTGGGAAGAAGTCAACGAGATCATTGCCGCGGCCAACGTCTACACCATCAAGCAATACGGCCCGGACCGGATCGTCGGCTTCTCGCCGATTCCGGCCATGTCGATGGTCAGCTACGCCGCAGGCTCGCGTTACCTGTCGCTGATCGGCGGTGCCTGCTTGAGTTTCTACGACTGGTACTGCGACTTGCCACCGGCCTCGCCGATGGTCTGGGGCGAGCAGACCGACGTGCCGGAATCGGCCGACTGGTACAACTCCAACTACATCATTGCCTGGGGGTCCAACGTCCCGCAGACCCGTACCCCGGATGCGCACTTCTTCACCGAAGTCCGTTACAAGGGCACCAAGACGGTCGCGATCACCCCGGATTACTCGGAAGTCGCCAAGCTCACTGACCTGTGGCTGAACCCTAAACAAGGCACCGATGCGGCGCTGGCCCAGGCGTTCAACCATGTGATCTTCAAAGAATTCCACCTGGACAAGCCGAGCGCCTATTTCACCGATTACGCCAAGCGCTTCACCGATTTGCCAGTGTTGGTGCTGCTCAAGCAAATGGTCGACAAGGCACCGGGCGCCGGTTACCAGCCGGACCGCTTCCTGCGCGCCAGCGACCTGACCGACAACCTCGGTCAGGAAAACAACCCGGAATGGAAAACCATCGCGCTGGATGTCAGCGGCGAACTGGTTTCCCCTCAAGGCTCCATCGGTTATCGCTGGGGCGAGAAGGGCAAGTGGAACATCCTTCCTCGTGAAGGCGGCGAAGGCCGTGAGATCGATCTGAAGCTGAGCCTGATCGGTGATGACGTGGCCGAAGTGGCGTTCCCGTATTTTGCCGGCGAGTCCCACGAGCACTTCCAGCACGTGGCCGGCGAAGCTGTGCAATACCGCCGCGTGCCGGTGCATAACGTGGTGCTGGCGGACGGCAGCGTGGCCAAGGTCGCCACCGTGTTCGACCTGTCGGCAGCCAACCTGGCCATCGATCGCGGCCTCGGTGGCGCTAACGTGGCCAAGGATTACAACGACGCCTCAGTGCCCGGCACCCCGGCGTGGCAAGAGCAGATCACCGGCGTCAGCCGCGAGAAAGCCATCCAGATTGCCCGTGAGTTCGCCGACAACGCCGACAAGACCAAGGGCCGCTCGATGATCATCGTCGGCGCGGCGATGAACCACTGGTACCACATGGACATGAACTACCGCGGGCTGATCAACATGCTCATGCTCTGCGGGTGTGTTGGCCAGACCGGTGGCGGTTGGGCGCACTACGTCGGCCAGGAAAAACTCCGTCCGCAATGCGGCTGGCTGCCCCTGGCGTTCGGCCTGGACTGGAACCGTCCGCCACGGCAAATGAACGGCACCAGTTTCTTCTACGCCCACAGCTCGCAATGGCGCCACGAGAAAATGAGCATGCACGACGTGCTCTCGCCATTGGCCGATAAATCACAATTCCCTGAGCATGCCCTGGACTACAACATCCGCGCCGAACGTGCCGGCTGGTTGCCCAGCGCACCGCAACTCAACACTAACCCTTTGCACATTTGCCGCGACGCCGCTGCGGCCGGCATGGACCCGAAAGACTACGTGGTCAAGTCGCTGCAGGACGGTTCGCTGCGTTTCTCCTGCGAACAGCCGGACAGCCCGGTCAACTTCCCGCGCAACATGTTCATCTGGCGTTCCAACCTGCTGGGCTCCTCGGGCAAGGGCCACGAGTACATGCTCAAGTACCTGCTGGGCACCAAAAACGGCGTGATGAACGAAGACATCGGCCAGGTCGGCGACTGCAAACCCGAAGAAGCCGAATGGGTGGACGAGGGCGCCATCGGCAAGCTCGATCTGGTCACAACACTGGACTTCCGCATGTCCTCGACCTGTGTCTATTCCGACATCGTCTTGCCGACCGCGACCTGGTACGAAAAAGACGACATGAACACCTCGGACATGCACCCGTTCATTCACCCGTTGTCGGCGGCTATCGATCCAGCGTGGGAATCGCGTTCCGACTGGGAAATCTACAAAGGCATCGCCAAGGCGTTTTCCAGCATGGCCGAAGGGCATCTGGGCGTTGAAAAGGACCTGGTGACCATCCCGTTGATGCACGACAGCGTCGGCGAACTGGCCCAACCGTTTGGCGGCACCGACTGGAAAAGCGACGGCGTTGCACCGGTGCCGGGAAAGAACGCACCGAACCTGCATGTGGTGGAGCGTGACTACCCGAACATCTACAAGCAGTTCTCGTCCCTCGGGCCATTGCTGGAGAAAAACGGCAACGGTGGCAAGGGCATCAACTGGAACACCGACACCGAAGTGAAATTTCTCGGTGAACTCAATCACAAAGAAGGCGACGCCGGTATCAGTCACGGCCGTCCGAAAATCGACACGGCGATCGATGCCGCCGAAGTGATTCTGTCCCTGGCGCCGGAAACCAATGGCCATGTCGCCGTCAAGGCCTGGGCGGCGTTGTCGGAATTTACCGGTATCGATCACAGCCACCTGGCGCTGTCCAAGGAACACGAGGCGATTCGATTCCGCGACATTCAGGCACAGCCACGCAAGATCATTTCCAGCCCGACCTGGTCGGGGCTCGAAGACGATCACGTCAGCTACAACGCCGGCTACACCAACGTTCATGAAGGGATCCCATGGCGCACCATCACCGGTCGCCAGCAGTTCTACCAGGATCACCCGTGGATGCAGGCGTTCGGCGAGCAACTGATGAGTTATCGCCCGCCCGTCAACACCCGCACCATCGAAGGGGTTAAAGGCAAGCGCAGTAACGGCCACAAGGAAATCGTCCTGAACTGGATCACCCCGCACCAGAAGTGGGGCATCCACAGCACCTACAGCGACAACCTGCTGATGCTCACCCTCAGCCGTGGCGGGCCGATTGTCTGGCTCTCGGAGAACGACGCGAAAAGCGCCGGCATCGAGGACAACGACTGGATCGAATGCTTCAACGTCAACGGTGCGCTGACCGCCCGGGCGGTGGTCAGCCAGCGCGTCAAGGACGGCATGGTGATGATGTACCACGCCCAGGAACGGATCGTGAACGTGCCAGGTTCGGAAACCACCAAGACCCGTGGCGGCCACCACAACTCGGTCACCCGGGTGGTGCTCAAGCCGACCCACATGATCGGCGGCTATGCCCAGCAGGCCTACGGTTTCAACTATTACGGCACGGTCGGTTGCAACCGCGATGAGTTCGTCGTGGTGCGCAAAATGTCCAAAGTCGACTGGCTCGATGGTTCAAGTGGCGATGACCTGCCACGTCCGCTGCCGACCGATATCGAGGAGAACTGAGATGAAGATTCGCTCACAAATCGGCATGGTTCTGAACCTGGACAAGTGCATCGGTTGCCACACCTGTTCGATCACCTGCAAAAACGTCTGGACCAGCCGCGAAGGCATGGAATACGCCTGGTTCAACAACGTCGAATCGAAACCCGGGATCGGCTACCCGAAAGAATGGGAAAACCAGGACAAGTGGAAGGGCGGCTGGATCCGCAACGCCAATGGCACGATCAACCCGCGCATCGGCGGTAAGTTCCGCGTGTTGGCGAACATTTTCGCCAACCCGGATCTGCCGAGCCTCGACGATTACTACGAACCGTTCGACTTCGATTACCAGCACCTGCACACCGCGCCGCTGGGCGAGCATCAGCCCACTGCGCGCCCGCGCTCGCTGATCTCCGGCAAGCGCATGGAAAAAATCGAGTGGGGCCCGAACTGGGAAGAGATCCTCGGCACCGAATTCGCCAAGCGTCGCAAGGACAAGAACTTCGACAAGATCCAGGCGGACATTTACGGCGAATACGAAAACACTTTCATGATGTATTTGCCGCGCCTGTGCGAGCACTGCCTCAACCCGACGTGCGCGGCGTCGTGCCCGAGCGGGGCGATCTACAAGCGTGAAGAAGATGGCATCGTCCTGATCGACCAGGAAAAATGCCGTGGCTGGCGGATGTGCATCAGCGGCTGCCCGTACAAGAAAATCTATTTCAACTGGAAGAGTGGCAAGTCCGAGAAATGCATCTTCTGCTACCCGCGGATCGAAGCCGGGATGCCGACTGTTTGCGCGGAAACCTGCGTCGGGCGCATTCGTTACCTCGGGGTGCTGCTGTATGACGCCGACCGCATCAGCGAAGTGGCGAGCACCGCCAATGAGCAGGACCTGTACGAGAAACAACTGGAGATCTTCCTCGATCCGAACGACCCGGCAGTGATTCGTCAGGCCCTGGCCGATGGCGTACCGCAGTCGGTGATCGATTCAGCCCAGCGTTCGCCGGTCTACAAAATGGCCGTGGACTGGAAACTCGCACTGCCGCTGCACCCTGAATACCGCACCTTGCCGATGGTTTGGTACGTGCCGCCGCTGTCGCCGATCCAGAACGCCGCCACTGCCGGTACTGTCGGTATGAACGGGGTGATCCCGGATGTCGACAGCCTGCGTATTCCACTGAAGTACCTGGCCAACCTGCTGACGGCGGGCGATGAAAAACCGGTCAAGCGTGCGCTTAAACGCTTGCTGGCGATGCGCGCTTACAAACGTTCCGAGCAAGTCGACGGGGTTCAGGACCTGCAAGTACTGAAGGACGTTGGCCTGAGTGTGGCGCAGGTCGAGGAGATGTATCGCTACCTGGCGATCGCCAACTATGAAGACCGCTTTGTGGTACCGAGCGCGCACCGTGAAGACGCCATGAGTGACGCCTTTGCCGAACGCTCCGGTTGCGGCTTCAGTTTCGGCAGCGGCTGTAGCGGTAGCTCCGACACCAACATGTTCGGCGCGAAGAAAGCCAACCGCCGCGACATCCTGAAAACCGTCCAGTTGTGGGAGGAATGAGCATGCAAATTCTCAAAGTGATTTCGCTGCTGCTCGATTACCCGACCGAGACGCTGATTGGCGGTCGCGACGAACTGGAGAAAGCGATCATCCAGTCACGGGAAATCAGCCCTAAACAGCGCGGCGCGTTGTTCGAATTGCTCGAGCTGATCTGCGCCAATGACCTGATGGACGGGCAGGAGCACTACGGTGCGCTGTTTGGCCGGGGTCGTTCGCTGTCGTTGCTGTTGTTTGAACATGTGCACGGCGAGTCCCGCGACCGTGGCCAGGCGATGGTCGACATGATGGCGCAATACGAAGAAGCCGGTTTTGCCATCGGCGTCAAAGAGCTGCCGGACTATATCCCGCTGTACCTGGAGTTCTTGTCCACCCGCGAAGACATCGAGGCCCGCGAGGGCCTGGCGGATGTTTCGCACTTGCTGGCCTTGCTCGCGGCGCGCCTGGAAGAGCGTGAAAGCGCCTATGCCAGCTGCTTCCGGGCGCTGTTGCAAATCGCCGGGGCCGAGCCGCATCAAGCGGTCGCCGACCTGCGGGCGCAAGTCGCGGCGGAGCCTCGCGACGACTCCCTCGAAGCCCTCGACAAGATCTGGGAAGAGGAGGCCGTGGACTTCCTCCAGGCCGAACAGCAGGACCGTTGCAGTTCATTGCCTAGCGCACCGGGCAAGGCCCGTGAGGAAAGCGCGGTGCCGTTGCACTGGGTGGATTTTCAGCATGAAGGGTTGGCCGCTGCGCCAGCCAAGGAGGTCGGTAATGTCTAAATGGAATCTGTTGTTGTTCGGGATCTATCCCTACGTCGCTTTGGCCATTTGCCTGATTGGCAGTTGGGCACGCTTCGACCTGTCGCAATACAGCTGGAAGGCAGGTTCGAGCCAGATGCTCAACCAGCGCGGGATGCGCGTGGCGAGCAACTTGTTCCATGTCGGTGTGCTGTTCGTGCTGGCCGGGCATTTCGTCGGCCTGCTGACGCCAGCGTCGGTTTATCACCACGTGATCAGCACTGAGAACAAGCAGTTACTGGCCATGGTGTCCGGCGGGTTCTTTGGCCTGCTGTGCTTGATCGGCTTGTTGATGCTGGTCAATCGGCGACTCACCGATCCTCGGGTACGTGCCACCTCCAGCCCTTCGGACATCCTGATTCTGCTGGTGCTGCTGGCGCAGTTACTGCTGGGGCTGCTGACGATTGCGGCGTCCACCGCGCATATGGATGGCTCGGTGATGGTGATGCTCGCCGATTGGGCGCAGAACACCGTGCTGTTGCGGCCGATGGAAGCGGCGGCGGCCATCGCGCCGGTCGGCTTGACCTACAAGCTGCACGTGTTTCTCGGTTTGACCCTGTTTGTGCTGTTCCCCTTCACCCGTCTCGTACACATGATCAGCGCACCGATCTGGTACCTGGGGCGTCGTTATCAAATCGTTCGTCAGAAGTACTGAGGAGACAATCATGTCAGGTGGATGTGGATGTGGTGGTGGTAACGGCGGCAGCGGTGGCTGCGGGTCTTCCAAAAAAGCCGAGGACGTTCTCGACATCGCGCCGGTCGCAGAGGCGCAGTTTGAAGCACTCCCGGTTGAGCCGGCGGCTGCCGATGACGCCCCGGCGCAGTTGATCGCCAGCAGCGAACAGGAGTGGCCGATCATCAGCGTCAATGAGGTATCGATCACCCCGGAGGCAATGGCCCAGGAGCTGCAATATCACCCGGCCGAAAGCCGCGAGGAAGCGGTGTACCTGGCCGCCCGGGCGTTGGTGATTCGCGAGTTGTTGCAGCAGCGCATTGCCGAACTCGGCGTGTCGATGGAGATCGGTGCCGGCGAGAACGAAGAAGAAGCGGCCACGCGCTTGTTGCTCGAACGCGAGGTACACGTACCGCAGTGCGACGAAGAAACCAGCCTGCGCTACTACGAAAACAATCGCGGGCGCTTTCACAGCGCACCGTTGCTGGCGGTTCGGCACATCCTCCTCGAGTGTGTGCCGGACGATGTCGAGGCGCGCGCCGTTGCGCATGATCAGGCGGAAGTTCTGCTGCAACGTCTGGAAGACTTTCCCGGTAGTTTCGCCGAGCTGGCCGTGAAGTATTCGGCCTGCCCGTCGAAGGCCCAGGGCGGTTCCCTGGGGCAGATCAGCAAGGGCCAGACCGTGCCCGAACTGGAACGTCAGCTGTTCACTCTGGCGCCGGGCCTTGCCAGCAAACCGCTGGAAAGTCGCTACGGCTGGCACGTGGTCAGTGTCGATCAGCGGATCGAAGGCATGCCGTTGCCCTATGAAGTGGTGTCGACGGCGATCCGCACGCAGTTGCAGCAAGGCGTCTGGCAAAAAGCGCTGGTGCAGTACCTGCAAACCCTGATCGGTGCGGCGGATATTCGCGGTATCCATTTGCAGGGCGCCGACTCACCGCTGGTGCAGTGAGCATCGTGGCAAACCGGGAGATGTGATGAACGCTGTAATGCAGGATGGCTTTGGACGGCAGATCGATTATCTGCGGATGTCGGTGACGGACCGTTGTGATTTTCGCTGTGTGTATTGCATGGCGAAAAACATGACCTTCCTGCCGCGTCAGCAGGTGCTCACGCTGGAAGAGTTGCAGCGTCTGGCAACGCTGTTCGTCGGGTTGGGCGTACGCAAAATCCGCCTGACCGGTGGCGAACCGCTGATTCGTCCGGGCATTGTCGAACTGTGCCGCAGCATCGCCGCGCTGCCCGGTTTGCGCGAACTGGTCATGACCAGCAACGGCTCGCAACTGGGCCGTCTGGCCCGGCCATTGGCGGAGGCGGGGGTCAAGCGGATGAACATCAGCCTCGATAGCCTGGACGGGCAGAAGTTTCGTGCGATCACCCGCATCGGCGATCTCGATCAGGTGCTCAATGGCATCGAAGCGGCGCGGGACGCGGGGTTTGAGCGGATCAAACTCAACTGCGTGGTGATGAAAGGGCGCAACTTCGATGAAGTCCCGGCGTTGGTGCAATACGCCATCGATCAGCGCATCGATATCAGTTTCATCGAAGAAATGCCGTTGGGCGACGTCGGGCGTTCCCGGGGCGAATCGTTTTGTTCAAGCGATGAAGTGCGGGCGCTGATCGCCAGCCAGCATCGGTTGCTCGACAGCACTGAAAACAGCGGCGGACCGGCGCGCTACGTGCGCCTGGAACGCCATCCCGATACCCGGATCGGTTTTATTTCGCCCAACAGCCACAACTTTTGTGGCAGCTGTAATCGGGTGCGGATGACTGTTGAAGGGAAGCTGTTGCTGTGTCTGGGGCAGGACGATGCCTTGGATTTAAGAGGATTGCTACGACGTTATCCGCTGGATGATCAGCCTGTGATCAACGCGGTGCAGAAGGCCTTGCGCGGCAAGCCGTTGCGCCACGATTTCAGTCCTGAAGGGGAGGTGCAGATTGTGCGGTTCATGAACATGAGTGGCGGTTGAGCTGATCTTTAAAACACAGCAAATCCAATGTGGGAGCGAGCCTGCTCGCGATAGCGGTAGAACAGTCGACATCAATGTTGAATGTGCTGCAGTCATCGCGAGCAGGCTCGCTCCCACATTAGATTTTCTTTTGCCGTCATCGGACGTTTTTTTCACCGCCAAATCTTGATATCGATCAATTGCAGATCAGCCCTTTGTCCGTAGTCTTCACTGCATGTTGTGTTTGTTTGTCTATAAACATCTATATGTAGTATCTGGAGGCCGAATGCAGAGCACGCTGATCTCAGTTGGATGTAACCGCTTGCACAAGCGTGATGGCAGTCTGGTCGCCTTCGATGCAGACAAGATCCGTCAGGCGTTGATCGCCGCCGGCAAGGCCACGGGGGAGTACACCGAGGTTGAGGTTGAAGGTTTGCTTCAGGCGGTACTCGCCCGGCTGGACGGACTGCCAAGGCTGCATGTCGAGCAGATCCAGGATCGTGTCGAACGGGTATTGATGGACGCCGGTTTTTTCTTCGCCATGCGGGCCTACATCGTCTACCGCGAACAACACGGGCGTTTGCGTCGTGACCGGCGGACCATGGTCGAAGTGGCGACCTCGATGAACGAGTACCTGGACCGTGAAGACTGGCGGGTTCAGGCCAACGCCAATCAGGGGTATTCCCTGGGTGGGCTGGTGTTGAACGTGTCGGGCAAGGTCACTGCCAACTACTGGCTGGACGAGGTGTACAGCGAGGCCATCGGCCAGGCCCACCGCGAGGCGGACTTGCATGTGCATGACCTCGACATGCTCGCCGGTTACTGCGCCGGGTGGTCGCTGCGCACCCTGTTGCACGAAGGGCTCAATGGCGTGCCGGGGCGTGTCGAAGCCGGTCCGCCGAAACACTTGAGCAGCGCTTTGGGGCAGATGGTGAATTTCCTCGGCACCCTGCAAAACGAATGGGCTGGTGCTCAGGCGTTCAGCTCGTTCGACACTTACCTGGCGCCCTATGTGCGCAAGGATCAACTGAGTTATCAAGAGGTGCGCCAGGCGATCCAGGAGTTCATCTATAACCTCAACGTCCCGTCGCGCTGGGGCACCCAGACGCCTTTCACCAACCTGACTTTCGACTGGGTGTGCCCGCAGGATTTGCGTGAGCAGATACCTGTCATCGGCGGGGAGGAAATGCCGTTTGCCTATGGCGACCTGCAAGTCGAAATGGACCTGCTCAACCGCGCCTACATCGAGGTGATGCAGGCTGGCGATGCGAAAGGGCGAGTGTTCACCTTTCCGATCCCGACCTACAACATCACTCATGATTTTCCGTGGGACAGTGAAAACGCTGATCGCTTGTTCGAGATGACCGCGCGTTACGGTTTGCCTTACTTCCAGAACTTCCTCAATTCGGATCTGCAGCCCAATCAAGTGCGTTCGATGTGCTGCCGGTTGCAACTCGATGTGCGCGAGTTGCTCAAGCGTGGCGGCGGTTTGTTCGGTTCGGCGGAACAGACCGGGTCGCTCGGCGTGGTCACCATCAACTGCGCCCGTCTGGGCTATGTGTTCAAGGGCAACACCAGCGGTTTGTTGCAGCGCCTGGACACGCTGATGGAACTGGCGATGGAGAGCCTGGAGGTCAAGCGCAAAGTCATTCAGCACCACATGGACGCCGGTTTATACCCGTACACCAAGCGTTACCTGGGCACCTTGCGCAACCATTTTTCCACCATCGGCCTCAACGGTATGCATGAAATGTTGCGCAATTTCAGCGGCGACGAGGAGGGCATGCACACCGAGCACGGCCGGCAGTTTGCCTTGAAGATGCTCGATCATGTGCGTGCCACGTTGCTGCGATTCCAGGAAGAAACCGGCCACATGTACAACCTGGAAGCAACGCCGGCCGAGGGCACGACCTACCGCTTCGCCAAGGAAGACCTCAAGCGCTATCCGGACATTCTCCAGGCCGGCAGTGTGCAGGCGCCGTATTACACCAACTCCTCGCAACTGCCCGTGGGCTACACCGAAGACCCCTTCGAGGCCCTGGAACTTCAAGACGAACTGCAATGCAAGTACACCGGCGGCACGGTCCTGCACCTGTACATGGCCGAGCGGATTTCCTCGACCCAGGCTTGCAAGCAACTGGTGCGCAAAGCCCTTGGCCGCTTCCGCCTGCCGTACCTGACCGTGACCCCGACGTTCTCGATCTGCCCGGTGCACGGCTACCTCGATGGCGAACATGAGTTCTGCCCCAAATGTGACGAGGTCCTGCTGCTGCAAGAGCAGAAGCTCGGCACCGTTCACTGATTTCGATCCACTCAACCGCAAGGAGCTTCACCATGACTGCATCACAAACACTGCCCCAGGCTCAACGTCAACGCTGCGAAGTCTGGACCCGGGTGATGGGTTATCACCGTCCTGTGTCGGCGTTCAATCCGGGTAAACAGTCGGAGCACCGCGAGCGGGTGCACTTCACTGAAAGCGCGGCACTGGCCGGGCGCCAATGAGTCGAATGCTTCGGGTCGGGGGCATGGTGCCCCTGACCACTATCGACTATCCGGGACAGCTCGCCTGCGTGCTGTTTTGCCAGGGTTGCGCCTGGCGTTGTCGTTATTGTCATAACCCGCAGCTGATTCCCCCTCGTGGCAGTGAGGAAGTGGATTGGCGGCGGGTGTTGGCATTTCTGCAACGTCGTCAGGACCTGCTTGATGCCGTGGTGTTCAGCGGTGGTGAACCGACTCTGCAGGACGGTTTGCTCGGTGCCATGGATGAAGTGCGGGACATGGGATTTCGCATCGGCTTGCACAGCGCCGGCATCAAGCCGGCGGCGTTCGCCAAGGCACTGACCGGCGCGGATTGGGTCGGTTTCGATGTCAAGGCGTTGCCCGAGGATTGCCAGGCCATCACCCGGGTCGAGGGAAGCGGAACCGCTAACTGGCGCAGCCTCGAGCATCTGCTGGCCAGTGGTGTCGACTACGAATGTCGCACCACGGTGCATTGGCATCTGTTCGAACCGGCGCGTCTGCTGATCCTGGCCAAACGCTTGAATGCGCTTGGCGTCAAACGCTTTGCCGTGCAACTGGTTCGCACCGAGCGGATGTTCGATCCGCTGTTGCCGAGCGTTTCGGCTCAAGCGTTGCTGCCAGAGTTGTGGGAGGCCATGCGCGAGTTGTTTCCAGCCTTCGTGTTGCGGGGATAACGGGGGCTGGGGAACTCAAGCCCAGCCCCAGAATTGCAACCACCAGCCAAATCCCACCATGCCTTCGGCCAGGAGCAGGCAAGCGATGGCGGACCCGCGTCGCACCTGGGAAAGTTTTTCGCGACTCAGCCGTTTCCAACCCAGTAGCAGGCTCCAGCCCATCGCGGCCAATAGCAGACAGGCCCTGGCCGGTTGTACCCACTCCAGCAGCAGGCCTTCATAACGCAGTAATTTGACGGTGGTGGCCGACAGCCCGAGAAACAGGCCGGCACCCCCCAGGGGCGTGAGTGTCAGCGCCAAGGGCCAATACAGTGTGCGATCTCTCGCCAGTCGGGCCGTCAGACGCAGAAGCAGCATCAACGCCGTGCCGAGCACAATCGAACTCAAACTCAGGTAAGCGACGATGCTGAAACCGTCGAGCCAGCTAAAGCTGTCGTTGAGCTGCGGGTAATGGGTCAGCAGCCACCAGGGGGCGTTGTCCTGCAGGGCCCAGAACTGGTTGTGTTCGACCAGCCACTGGGCCAGGGATTGTTTGAGGGCGACAAACCATGGGCTGACCGTCCACTGAAACGCGCCCATGGCCAAACCGATCACGCCGAACAGCAGCAAACGCGTATCCCAAGGGGACAGCGTCTGCGCCGTCGCGTGAAGAATCTCCTGATTGCTGGAGCGGGCGATCAGTTGAACGGCACCGCGTTGCCCGCTGCAGCGTCCGCAGGCGTGGCAATCACTGGCGCCTTGCAGGCGGCGGATATCGAGCAGGGGAGCGCAGTTGGGCGGCGGCAGGCGTGGTGCGGAATTTTCTAGCCAGCGTTGTTCATCGACCTGAAAGTGCACGGGGGCTAGCCTTGCGAGCAGGGCGAAAACGCCGCTGACCGGGCACAGGTAACGGCACCAGACCCGCTTGCCCCGGGCGAACAACAACCCGACGATGACCGCCGCGACGGTCGAACCGCCCAGAATCAACAGCGCGGCCTGGGCGTAGTCATAGACGCTGATCAATTGGCCGTAGAGGGTCGTCAGGCAGAACGCCAATGTTGGCCAGCCGCCCCAACGCAACCAGCGCGGCACACCCAGGCCTTTACCGTAATGGCTGGCCCATTCGCTGAGCGAACCTTCCGGGCACAGAACGCCACACCAGAGTCGGCCGAAGAACACCATCGACAGCAACACGAACGGCCACCAGATCCCCCAGAATAGAAACTGCGCGAGCAAGGTCAGGTTGTCGAGTATCCGTGCCTGGCTGTCTGGCAGCGGCAACAGCGCCGGGGTCACCAACAGCACCGCGTAAAACACTACAACAGCCCACTGCACCGCACGGATGACGGGCGCATGGCGACGCATCCCGTCGCCCAGGCGCTGGAGCCATCGATTGCGCCGGCTCAGGTCGGGCATGGCAGGTTTTCCGCAGTCCGTTGCCGTAGCCAGCCGCCGACCGCCAGCCAATAACCGATCCACACCAACAAGGTCAGGCCACTGGGGCTTGCCCGATAACCGGCGAACCCGGCAAGAAAACCACCCAATCCGTGGCTGTCGTTCAGCAACGTGCTGCTATCCCAAAGCGCTTCGCCAATGAGGCTGTAAACCACGTCCGGCAAATCCAGGGCGAGCAGTTGGCCGCCGATTCGTTCGGTGCCGCTGACCAGCAACGCTGCGCCGAGCATGAGCAGGATAACTTCGCTGATGGCAAAGAATCGCTGCCATGAAATGAATCGGCGACTGCTGTGCAGCAGCGTGATGGTCAGCGCCGACAGCACCAGTCCCAACACGCCGCCGACGGCAAACAAACCGAGCTGCGGACCTCGCAACCGGGCGCCGGCGCCATAGAGAAAAACCACCGTTTCGCTGCCTTCGCGGCTGATCGCGAGCATGGCCAGCAGTAATAGACCTGCGCCCCCTTGCCGAGCCAGGTGGCTATCGGCGTGTCGTCGCAAATCGTGGTTGAGGCTGCGTCCGTGGCGATGCATCCAGCCCACCATCTGCACCATCAACAGGCTCGCAACCAACGCAAGTGTGGCCTGGAACCATTCGCTGGCCGACCCGTTCATGGCCTCACCGGCAAACAGAATCAACACCGCCAGCAGGCCCGAGAGCATCAACCCCAGCACCACACCCGCCCAGAGGAATTTGACCAGCCGATTACGTTGGCCTTGCTGGCTGGCCCAAGCCTGGAGAATACCGATCACCAGCAACGCCTCGACGCTTTCGCGCCAGACGATGAACATTGATTGATTCATGGAAGCTCCGTGCGCTAACAGGTTATTTCGCGAGGATGCCGCCCTCGGGCAATTGCGGATTGAACTCGTCAAAAAAGGGGTAGTGACCGGGCCTCAGGGGGTGAATGACCACGAAGGTTGTCACGCCCGGCGACAAGACTTTTTCAACCCGCAACGGCGTGCTCTCGAACTCGGCCGGACCTTGGCCGACGTTCTTCAGGATGATCTTGAAGCGCTGTCCGGCCGGCACCTCCAGCAGGGCAGGCGTGAAGTGGCCATCGCGAAGGCTCAGCTCAAAGCTGGGTAACTGGGCATAAGCCGTCACTGGCACGACGGCTCCGGCGAGGATCAGCCAGGCAATGCGCAGGCGCTTCATTCAATAGCCGCCTTTTTTACCGATGCCGGCGTAGATGAATTCGTAGTGCAGTTCGCAGCGTTCGAACCAGGGCGCTACACCGGTTTCCTTATCGGTATGGCGCCCAAGGGAGCCGTGACCGCCAGGTGGCAGGACGGTGAAGGTCAGCCGATATTTACCCGGTCCCAGCAGCTTCACATTGTCGCCATAGTGCGGGCCATCATTGGCGACCATGGCATGGAAGTCGCCCTTGATTTCGTCCGGGTTGCCCGCTCTGCTCAAGTTGAACGAGACATTGAGGTAAGGCACGAAACTGCCTTCCTGAAAGCCTTGGCGATTGTCCGCGGTGGCGCGAATATCGGCTTCTAGGTGGACGTCAGAATCCGCCGTGGCGCGCATCATCCCCGCAGGTGCCATTTCTATCGGCTGCAAATACACCGCCCCGACTTCCAGCCCGGGACACAACTGTGGTTCCCCGATCGGGTATTCCTTGGCGTGAGCCAGCGGCGATAGCAAGAGCAGGGCGAGTGATAGCGAAAAAGGGGTACGCATAATAGCTTCCTGAACACTGACGAGTAGGAGCCCGAGTCTAGGAAGCTTTGCTGCGAACAATAATGATTGTTATCAAGTTTTGAGCAATTAAACGGTTGGCTCGTCACGTTGGCGAAATCGCTGGGCGCGATCGACGCTGTGGGTCATCTGTGCCGCCGCATGAACGGTCAAGGGATGCTGGGTAAAACCGGGTCTGGGGGAAATGTAGTCGGCCATGTCCCGGGCAATGGCGAGCTGACGTTCCGAACCTTCTGCCAGCAGCGCGATGACCAGGTTTTCCAAGGCAATCACCCGGACACGCAAGTGAACCAGCTCGGCGTTGGTCAAGGCGGGCGGGGCGGTAAACGCCTCGCCATCGATGGATGTTGCGGCGTTTTGATCGTCCCATGTCGACAGGGTTGGATGGTCCGGGGCCCCAACGCTTGGGAAAGGATTCTTATTGAGCATGAGCGGCGACTCCTGGTCTGTTCAGCCGTTAGAAGCTTAGCTGCAGGATCGCGATGGGGGAGAAGAGTCGTTTGATGTCGATTCTTGATATGTATCAAGGCTGGCATTGGGCAAGGGCTGTAGGTTGGAAGAACGCCACTCAATCATCGGAGATCGGCATGGCCAAGAACTTCCCCGTCAACCCCAAGCACCCCGAACGGATCTGCTGGGGATGCGACCTGTATTGTCCGGCGAAGTCCCTGGCGTGCGGCAATGGTTCCGAACGGACGATGCATCCGGCGGAGATGTTTGGAGAGGATTGGCATCTGCCTGGCGACTGGGGCCTTGATGCGGTCATTACTACAGACAAGGGGGTGGATGACTTTCAATCACTGCCTGATGCGTGCGCTGCACGCAAAGCGTTGATCCGCTTTTCGTAGGAGCCAGCGGTGCGTCGATCGCCGCACCGCTGACCCCTACAGGCTGCGCGATATCAAGCGTGGGTGATGGAAAGGTCGCTGATGATGCACACCGAACCGTCTTCGGGGTCGGTGGTGTCGGAGTAATCGATCTGGTTGTACACACCGCCGTGGAAGGCCAGCGTTTTCGTGTCCCAGGTGTTGTCGAGACGCATGATTGCGGAGGTCGATTTGACCCCGTTACAGCTCGCCGAAACGGAGACCGCGCCGCTCGAATTGGCGTGAATGTTGATTTTGAACAGTGCCCCGAGCGGCACGTCTTCAAGAACCGTCGTGTTCACCGGGTCTTCTTGAAGATAACTCGACCGGAACCCCATGGTGATTCGGCCTTTGTTCCAAAACACTTTCACCGGTGGTCGCTCTGAGCCCTGCACATGAATCTGGCCGATCACGACCTTCTGCAGCGAGTTAACCTTCGTCAGGCGCATTTCTTGGCGGTTCCAATGGTCAGCAGCGCTGGCGAACAGCCAATAACCCGGCTCTTTCCACTCGCAACGAGTCCGCTGCGTGCTTTTGCTCGAAGCGCCGAGCGTCGGTGCCGTCATTTGCAGCGAGCCATCTGGAAGCATCGAAATGACTTCCGGGCATTCAAGCAGTGCCCGCCAGCCGATGAGCTCAAGTGCGATGGGGTTGGTCTCGGAGATCGGAAGCGGTGTAGCGATTGTGTAGTTGCTGATATCTACGGTCATGGTCATTTTCCTTAATTCATGTTGATGTCACCTTTTGCTCCGTTGAGCCTTTCGTTTGATGTAGGCCTACATCCCACTGCCCACTCAGTGAATGGGCAGAAGTGATGCTTTCGTTGTTGCTCGCGTTCCGGGTCATGTATCCGTTCGGTCAGCGCCTCGTCCGCCGTCGCAGATCTAAAGAGCGGTGCGACTTTCGATCCTTGAAAATAAAAGTAGCAGTGCTTATATTTAATGTAAATAGCACTGCTAATAATATTTTGGTTGGGCGTAGAAACACCTGCGCTAGGCGCAATGCTGGTCACTTAAGAGAGTCTTGAGTCAGTGAGAAACCTGTGGCGAGGGAGGCATGCTCGCGCTTGAGTGCGCAGCACTCACAAAATCCGGTGATTGTTATCGGATTTTTGGGGCCGCTACGCAGCCCAGCGTCGGAACGCCGCCCGGAGCAAGCTCGCTCGCCACAAAGGCTTAACTGTCGGGTTACTTCGCCTTGGCGTTTTTAATGTCGCTTATGATTTGCTGCGCAATAGCTTCAACCTGCTCTTTGGTCATGGCTGACATGACACCCTCCCACGCAGACGATGACGTGTCATAGGTCCGGGTGCCAATCAGGCGGCCCGACTTCAAGTCTGAGTAATCTGCGCTTGAGTTGACCCAGGCGTTACCGACCATCACGCCCGCGCCGTAGCGCGCACCTGGCGTCAGGTATCGAAAGTTGGTCACGTTGATCTTGATGTCCACACCGTCTTTGCCAGAGGGGCTTAATGCCTGAGTCTCAGTAAGGCTGTAGCCCGCTCGAGTAGCTTCGTTTTGCAGGGCCGCATTCCATTCCTGTTTTAAGCGAGGCCAGTCTTCGTTCTGCAGAACCTTGCTATTCCCTTGGAAGTTAACGACCAGGTTTTGCTTGGCTGATTCCTGGATTGCCAGCGTTTCAGTGCCGCCGCTTTTTACGGAAGCTGCACAGCCGCTCAGCAGCGAGATGGCAATGGCGCATGACAGGGAGAACAAAAGCTTAGGGTTTTTCATTGAATTTCCGTATCCATAAAGAGTGGGTTGCTTTCATAAAACTGCTGACCGTTGCCAGTCCGGGCACATCATTGCGTATACATCGCCTACCGGGCATGTGAACGTCAATCAGCGGGCAAACATTCCCCACCAGAACACGTGGCCCAGGATCACGATTTGCTGTTCCTGAACTTCTGCAAAGGTGTAGTCCTCATCCGGATGCTCGTCGCGATTGAAGCTGCGCAGGCGGATGCCCGTCGGTAGGCGGTAAACCTGCTTCACTCGTAGCTGACCGTTGTGGTTGATGGCGTACATGTCGCCGTCAACGATATCGCCCAGTGAGCTCTTGCCGACGTTGATGCCTACGGTTGCGCCGTCACGCAGCACTGGCAGCATGCTGTTGCCGCTGACAACCACGCACTTCGCGTTGCTGAACTGAACGCTGTTATGGCGAAGGTCCTTCTTGAAAAAGCGCAGCCGGGCAGTGTCGCTCTCCTCAATCACGAAACGGCCTGATCCGGCCGCCAGTTCCACTTCACGGAGGAAGGGAACGTAGACCTCATCGTCATCCAGGGGAGTGTCGTCATCCCAAGGCTGGATGTCCGACATCAATACGCTTGGCTGGATGCGCTCGGAAGACTGGACGCTTGCAACCGTCGACATCAGGCGTGGGCTCACTTCGCTGGCATCGAAGCGCAAGGCTTTTGCCAGTTTCAGGAGTGCCTCGACGTTCAGTGGAACCTTGCCGGTTGCGTACTGACTGAAGGCGCTTTGGCCAGACCATCCGCAGACCTCGGCCACATCCGCTTGAGTGAGATTTGATCCAGCCGCTTTGGCGGCAGACTTTCGCTGGTCGTAAATAGCCTTGAGCCTTGTGCTCTCGGCGATTTCTTCAGGGGTAAGTGGGCGGCGTGTTTTCATGGCGACAAGAGTATTAGCAGAACTGATATTTCTGCAAGTAGCGCTGCTAGTAGTTTCTAGCTCACGAAAGTAATTCTGCTGTGATGCATGGGGGGTGTCTGGGCGGTAATGATCTCGTCATGGTTATGACGAAAATTTCAATATTGAAATATGTCTCAATTTTACATACCTTGACCTTGCCTGACGATGAGACCGGCGCGTCTCACGACTTCAATCACAACAAGGGCTCGAGATGAACAACAACAAAAAAGCTTCGCAACTGCCTCCCGCCGCCGTCGATGTGCTGGTCGTCGGTAACGGCCCGGTAGGGGCGACAATCGCGGCGCTGCTCGGCCGCTATGGAGTAAAGACACTGGTATTGGACAAGACCCATGAGGTCCTGCTAATGCCTCGTGCCATTGCTCTGGACAACGAGGCGCTTCGCATCCTGCAACTCGCCGGATTGTCGGAAGATGCTTTCGAGAAGATCGTTATCCCTGAAGTGAAGATGCACTCCCCGGTCCTCGGGCAATTCAGTCGGGCCAACACCGCCGGGTGCATCGACGGCCACCCCAAACTGGTGACGTTCTATCAACCCGACCTCGAACACGCGATGCGTAAACAGGTCTGCGGGCTGAAGTCAGTGACCAGCCTGGGTGGCTTCGAGCTCGAGAATCTGGTCGAGGAATCGGATTGTGTCGTCGCCTCCGTGCGGGATCAGGACGGCCATCTGCATTTCATTCGTGCCCGATACCTGGTCGGTGCGGATGGTGCCAGCTCCAGGGTCAGGGCCTTGATCGGCCAGGAATTCGAAGGACAAACCTATGCAGAGGATTGGCTGATTGTCGATGTAAAAAACCGGCATAAGTCCGCCATTGATCACGTTGAGTTTCTCTGTGATCCAAAGCGCCCAACGCCGCACATGCCCGCTCCCGGCGGAAGGGAGCGTTGGGAGTTCATGCTGCACCCAGGCGAATCCCGGGAAGAGCTGGAAAGCCCGGAAAGCATCGCCCGGCTGATTGCGCCATGGATCAATCCGCAGGAGCTGGAAATCGAGCGCAAGGCCGTGTATCGATTCCACGCACGTTGCTGCAACAGATTCAGCAAGGGGCGAACTTTTCTTGTCGGGGATGCAGCCCACATTACTCCCCCCTTTGTTGGGCAAGGTCTCGTAGCGGGGCTTCGAGATGGCGCCAACCTCGCCTGGAAACTGGCCTGGGTCCTTCACGGCCAAGCCGCGCCTTCAGTACTCGATACCTATGACGTAGAGCGCCGCCCCCATGCCCAGGCGATGATCAATCTGGCAAAACTCATGGGCCGTCTGGTGATGCCAAGAAACAAGGTCGCCGCTTTCTTCATCCACGCAATGATGCGCGCGCTGGCGTTGACTCCCGCTTCCAGAAAGTACTTCGAACAACTGGACATCAAACCGAAGAACATCTTCAAAAACGGTCTGTTCATGCGTCATCGTCGTGGCGACAAACTGGTGCGTGGCAGCCTGTTTCCCCAGGCCTGGGTTCGCAACACGCAACAGCAGATCCAGCTGAGCGACGATGCGCTTGGACACAACCTGACCCTGGTCGGATTCGGTGTCGACCCGTTGGCACTGCTGAGCGCCACCGAGGTCTTTTCCTGGACAAGGATGGGAGGTCACTTCTTGCAGATAGGGTCCTGCGGTCAGCGCTCCGACAGCGCTTGCGACTTCATCGAAGACTTGAACCATGACATCCTGCCGCTGGCTGCCAAAGGCACGCTCGTCGCGATCCGCCCCGACGGTATCATCATGCACCACGCTCCCGGCGCGGAGGCAGGCAGCCTGGTTCGAGACTGCCTGATCCTGATGGGTAGCGCCGATTCCACGGCCGACAGCGTTTCCATTACCATCAACGAGCCTCCTCGATTAAGAGCGTGAAGATGCCTTCCCCCATTTTTCCTTCAGAAGCAACTGAGCAAGAGCCTCTCACTCGAGGCCACAAGAAGCGGGAACGCACCCGTCGCGGCCTGGTGGAAGCGGCGTTGCGTCTGGTCGCACGCAAGGAAGTGGGGGAGATTGCACTGCTCGATGTCGCCGC
Source organism: Pseudomonas sp. TE12508 (assembly GCF_056279485.1). Lineage (NCBI taxonomy): Bacteria > Pseudomonadati > Pseudomonadota > Gammaproteobacteria > Pseudomonadales > Pseudomonadaceae > Pseudomonas > Pseudomonas sp. TE12508. The sequence continues at coordinate 154,389 of NZ_JBWCCN010000009.1, forward strand.
GGAGGCCGCGGTTTCCAACGGAACCATCTACAACTATTTTCGAACGCGTGACGAAGTCCTCGAGGCGGTTGGCATCGCCATGGCGAGCGAGTTCTCCGATGCCATTTCCGCCCTGAGCTCGGACGTACACTGCGGTGCACAGCGGCTTTCGATAGGCGTGCGCATGTTCATCTGCCGGGCCGCGTACGACCATCAATGGGCTAACGCACTGCTGCGCATCATCCATTCCGATCAGACCATGCGCTCGCGCTTGGCCGCCCATGTGCTGGGCGACTTGCGTGAAGGGCTGCGCGCGGGGACTTTCGCTTATGAAGACGAAGGGATCGCCCTGGACATGGTCGTATCGTGCACAACCGGAGCCATGCGTTCGGTTGTCGAAGGGCGTGTGGTGGCGGAGCACGATCTGCGGGTTGCCGAGATGATTCTCAAGGCGCTGGGCGTAACACCTGCCAGAGCCAAGAAAATCGCTGGTAAGCCGCTACCCTGATGTCATCCTCGACCCGCTAGGCCTCAATGCCGATAAGAAGGACTTTCTGGCTTCGTGCATTCCCCGTAGCAGCTGCCGAAGGCTGCGTTCGATCGTGCGCGATCGCAAAATCAGGCGCTGTGGTGTTACGGCTTGACCTGAACATGCGTGTTCATTTGTGTCGATTCTGAAGGGCCTTCATTGACTTTGATGTCGCTCGCGACGCCCAGAATTTATAAGGCGCATAACGGTTTTTATCGAAGGAAAGCTTTTTAATCAAAAAACGTTGTTGACTGCGAATGAACACGCGTGTTCAATTGGGCCATAAGGTAATCCTGGAGAGAGAACCGTGGAATCCCTGAATCCAACACAGCGCCGTATTCATCAAGCCGCCTTTCGCCTGTTCGCTGAAAGAGGCACCACACAAGTGAACATTCTTGACCTCGCACAAGAGGCAGGCGTGGCGCGCGGAACGGTCTATAGCAACATCGACAACATGGAAAGCCTGTTCGAGGCAGTCGCCAGCCATCTCGCCAAGGAGATGCATGAGCGCGTCAACAAGAGCTTCAATTCCCTTTCTGATCCGGCTCAGCGCCTTGCCAATGGCATTCGATTGTTCATTCGTCGAGCGCACGAAGACTCTCAATGGGGGGCGTTCATCCATAAATTCGCCATGAGCAATGCTTCGTTGCGCGAAATGTTCAGCAGCCAAGCGACGACCGATCTTCTGGGCGGACTGTCCAGTGGGCGGTACACGTTTGAAAAGGGGCAATTGCTCTCGGTACTGACGCTGATATCGAGCAGTGTCCTGGGCTCGATTTTCCTGGTGCTGGAAGGCCACAGAACCTGGCGCGAATCGGGCTCTGACACGGCCGAGCTGGTGCTGCGGGCATTGGGCGTACCGCCCGAAGAGGCTAGAGCGCTGGCGACCACCGAGTTGCCAGCACTGCCTTCCCTCGACTGATTCATTAACCGAGTCAACCAGACATCCCTGGATTTTCAGGGGTGCGGGGACGGCTTTACCCTGAAAACCGGAAAACAAGAACAATGACCCACAAAAATGAAATGCCCCGGTTAGCGACACCACAACCTGCCCGGCATCCGCAACCGACGGTGAAGGCCCAGGATCTGACCCACCTGATCTTTCAACGGCCGGACTTGAACGAGGCGGCGCGGTTCCTGACCGACTTCGGCCTGTCGGTAAGTCAGCAGGACGCCGATACGCTTTACCTGCGCGCCACCGTCCCCACTGCATATTGTTACCGTGTCCATCGTGCAGAACATGCACGTTTTGTCGGGTTCGGACTGGCCGTCCAGTCGCTCAAGGATCTGGAGAAACTGACGCGCATCCCAGGCGCGTCATTGGTAGAAAAATCAGAACATCCTGGTGGTGGGTATTGCGTCAAACTCACCGATCCTTCCGGCTTCATCGTGGAAGCTGTTTGCGACCAGACGGCAGGTGTAACGCTGGGACACAGAGCTCCTCTTTCCTGGAATCTGGCGCAGGAGCAACCGCGAATCAACGCCACGCAGCGCCCGCCGATCGCTCCGGCTGAAGTCCTCAAGCTGGGCCACATCGTCATCGAAGTGGCCGACTACCAGGCGACCTGTGCCTGGTATGCGAAGCATTTCGGGTTGATTCCCAGCGATGTGCAGGTACTCCCCGATGGCACACCTATTGTCACCTTTATGCGCCTTGACCTTGGTGACACTCCTGCGGATCACCATACGCTCGCGATAGCGCAAGGGTTCATGGCGACCTATAGCCATAGCGCCTATGAGGTCGTCGATGCAGACGCTGTGGGCATGGGGCAGCGCGTCCTGCGCGAGCGCGGTTGGGTGCACTCATGGGGCATCGGCCGACACATTCTGGGCAGTCAGATCTTCGATTACTGGCAAGACCCTTGGGGCGATAAGCACGAGCATTACTGCGACGGGGATATTTTCACGGCTGCACAGCCTACGGGCATTCATCCCGTGAGCCCCGAGGCAATGGCGCAGTGGGGGCAGCGCATGCCCAAGCGTTTTACAAAACCGAAGATGAGCCTGGCCAATCTGCGCGCGCTGTTGCGCAACCTGCGACGCAGTCCGGACTTGAGCATTCGCAAGTTGATAACACTCATGCGGATGTTCGGGTAGAGCTGCCGCCATGTCAGGCAATGCAACCAGGTATGGCCGTCGGGATGTGCTCAAAGCCGGCGCCTTGATCGCCGGCGGCTCGTTGGTCTACAGCGTTGCCAGCCCCCTCTCAGAACAACACCACAGTTCTCGCGCCGCCGAGCGCGGGACAAACGCCGCTCCAGGAGTACCTTCAATGTCTGCTGTACACGTAGTCCGCTTCGAATTTCAGAACGGTATCCACTGGGGCGTGCTGCGCCAGGGCCGTATCACGGTGGTGCCCGGTGCTTTTGAAACCACCGGTGATTTCATTAGCCAGAACAGTATCGGCGACCTCGCTCAATTGAAAGGTACGGAGCTTGCGGAGGGCGAAGTGAAACTGCTGTCGCCGGTGACCCGTAACCAGCAGTTCGTCTGCCAGGGCGCCAATTACCGTCAGCACATGATCGAGTCGGGCATGGACCCGGATGCGAAGAAATTCAACATGATCTTCACCAAGGCGACGAGTTGCCTGGTGGCGGCTGACAGCGACCTGATCAAGCCGCGCACCGTGCGCTTCCTCGACTACGAGATCGAACTGGGGCTGGTGATGAAACGCTCGATCAACGGCGCTGTTGCTGTCACCGACGCCAATCTGCATGAGTTCATCGCAGGCGTTGTCATCGTCAACGACTACTCGGCTCGTGACATTCAGATTCCTCAGATGCAGTTCTATAAGGGCAAGAGCTTTCGTACTTTCGGTCCGGTCGGCCCGTACCTCTGCCTTCTGGATGCCACGAACATTCGTTACCTGAAAGAGCTGCAACTGCGCCTGACGGTCAACGACCAGGTGCGACAGAACGACAGCACGGCCAACCTGGTTTACGGCCCCGCTGAAACCCTGACTGAACTCTCTGCCTTGCAGGATCTCGCCGCTGGAGACCTGATCGCCACCGGTACGCCTGCTGGCTGTGCGCTCACGGTACCTTCGCCTGGCAAACAGCGTATTGCAGCCCTGATGCCAGAAGCCACCAAATGGAAGCTTTTCCTCAAGGCGCAGGAAGGTCGGACGCAATATCTCAAGCCAGGTGACGTGGTTGAGGCGCGCATTCGCAGCGCCGATGGTGTGATCGACCTCGGCGTGCAACGCAACCGAGTCGTGGAGGAAGCCTGATGGTTGTGCAGACGCTGAGTGACATCGAAAGCCTCGAACAAGTCCCCCTGTCGGAACGTGGCCTGGCATCCAGCACTTATGAAGCGCTGCGACAGGCAGCCCGGTGCTCCCCCCAGGCACCGGCGCTTAGCTTCTTCGCCGATGCCGCCGATTTCAAGCGCACCTACAAATGGAACTACTCCCAGCTCTTCGCCGATATCACCCGCGCGGCGAATGCCTTCGATGACCTGGGTATAAAGCCGGGCGAGGTGCTTGCCTTTATCTTGCCCAATCTGCCGGAAACCCATTTCACGATATGGGGCGGGGAGGCGGCAGGCATCGTCATGGCGATTAATCCTCTGCTCGAGGCCAAGCAGATAGCTGGCTTGCTGGATGCTGCGAAGGCATCCGTGGTGGTGACGCTCGCGCCGACGGCGGGCAGCGATCTGTGGCCCAAACTGGCTTCGCAACTGGATCAGTTACCCTCGGTCAGGTCTGTCGTGTGGGTCAGCATGGAGCCCTATGTCGCCGAACCCGTGCGTGGGGCCCTGAAAGCAGCGGCGCTGAAGGAACGAGACTTACACCGAGATATTGCGATCCACGATTGGCAATCGCTGATGAGTACTCAGCCGCACACACACCTGAAGAGCGGTCGGCAAATCCGCCAGGATGAGTGCTCCTCCTACATCTGTACGGGCGGCACCACCGGGCTCCCCAAGATCGCCGCGCGTAGCCATGGCTCTGAAGTGTTCAATGCATGGGCCGTAGCCGCTCATTTGCAGCCACGCAGTGGTGGCCAGGTCATCTTTTGTGGCCTGCCGCTGTTTCATGTCAATGGACAACTGGTGACGGGGCTGGTGCCTTGGACTCAGGGCGACCATGTGATCCTCGGCACGCCTCATGGCTATCGTGGCGAGGGGGTGATCCCGCGATTCTGGGAGATGGTCGAGCACTTCGGTATCAACCTCTTTTCCGGCGTGCCAACTGTCTATGCCGCACTTCTGCAAAATGAATGGCAGGGCTGCGACCTGTCCAGTCTTCGCTATGCAATGTGTGGCGCCGCACCCATGCCGGCTGAGCTTTTCCGGGAGTTCGAGCGCCGGACCGGGCTAAAGATCCTTGAAGGTTACGGTCTGACGGAGGGCACCTGCGTTTCCTCAATCAATCCGCCCCATGGCGAGCGCCGTATCGGCTCCATCGGGATACGGATCGCCTACCAGAATATGCGCGCGGTCGTGCTCGATGATTCTGGAGAGTATCTGCGCGACGCCAACGTGGATGAGATCGGCCTCATCACGATCAGTGGCCCGAATGTCTTCGATGGCTACCTGGAGGCGCGTCATAACCAGGGCCTTTGGATCGATATCGACGGTCAGCGCTGGCTGAATACCGGCGATTTGGGTCGTGAGGATGCACAGGGGTACTTCTGGCTGACCGGACGCAAGAAGGAGTTGATCATTCGCGGCGGCCACAACATCGATCCCAAGCAAATCGAGGAGGCTCTGCAGGCGCATCCCGCCGTCGCCTTGGCCGCTGCAATCGGTAGCCCCAATGCCTACTCGGGCGAGGTGCCAGTCGCCTACGTTCAACTGCGCCCCGGTCAAGTTTGCAATGCCGAAGAGCTTGAGGCATTCGCTCATCTCAATATCAGCGAGCGGGCAGCAGTCCCCAAGCGCATTGAAATTCTCGAGGCGTTGCCACTGACTGCCGTGGGCAAGATATTCAAGCCCGCTTTGCTACAGCGGGAGATTGCCAAAGTAGTCCAGGAAGAAGTGGAACGCCTGGGGCTTTCGAATATTGCTGTTGAGGTCGTGCAGGACAATCGCCGTGGGCATGTCGCCTGCATCCGGGCCGGAACTGCCCAAGAAGTCCTGGCTCCGCTTTTGGGGCGTTATAGCTTTCAAACCGAGTGGCTTAATTGAGTCTCTGATTCGCATCTGTAATCGCGGCAGTCGTGCCCTGGTGTTGTTCAGTCAGGGCCTTTTACACAACTTCGATCAATTCCAACCGGCACTGAAAAGTGCACAGGAAGGCGAAGCCTTGCCTGCGTGCAATCAATAAAAACAATAAACAAGAGGTGGACAATGAAACTGAATAGCCGTGTGATCCCGTGTCTCTCTGCTCAGCGAAAGTATGCTGTCTGGATTAAGGTCACCAGTGCCATGGCCCTGCTCAGCGCCTCTTCTATTGCAGGTGCCAATGGCATTGCTCTAAACGAACAAAGTGCAAGCAGTGCGGGAACTGCTTATGCAGGAAGGTCGTCTTCCGCGCTGGACGCCAGCACCCTCTATGGAAATCCTGCTGGCCTGACCAAGTTGAAGCGCAGTGAGATTTCCGGCGGCGCCGCGATCGTTTCGGTGAGCGACGATATCAGTGATGCGCAGAGCAGTGCCCCAGGCACGAATGAGGGGGACTCGGTACCTTTGGGGGCCGTTCCTTTCGCCTATATGTCGACACCGCTTGATGAGCGTCTTTCGGTGGGGCTGGGCCTCTATGCCCCGAGTGGTCTGATCAATGATTACGAGGGCTCTTTTCAGGGTCGCTACCATGGCTCCTACAGCACGACCAAGGAGATAACGCTGCAGCCTACCATTGCCTATCGAATCAATGATTACGTGTCTATTGGGGGTGGACCGACCCTGAACCGTTTCAATGCAAAGCTTCAGAATTACATGGCAACCGGCGCCCTGAACAACGGCCAGGACACACTGGTTACCATCAAAGGCGATGACACGGCGATTGGCTACAACGTCGGACTCTTGGTCGACTTTAACGAGGCAACCCGTTGGGGGATTACCTATCACTCGAAGGTGAACTATCAGCTCAAAGGGCAAACTGAGGTTTCCGGCTCCCCGAGCGTTATCCCGCTGGACGGAAAGTATGACACCAAGATAGATCTTACGATGCCCGAATCAGTGGATACGTCCATTACCCATCGATTCAATAGTCGCTGGACCGGATATCTGGGGACCACCTGGACACGCTGGAGCCGGATTCAGAAGATCGAAGCAATCAATAGCGGTGTTTCCGCCATGGGCCAGGCTGCTGGCCTGGGGCGTGTGGCTGAAGAGATGAACTGGCACGACACTTGGTCCACCGCGGTTGGCGCATCCTATCAATTGAACCCGCAATGGCTGATTCGTGCGGGCTATGCCTATGATCAGACGCCCGTTGGAAATGCCGACCGCAGCGTGCGCGTTCCGGTCGGGAATCGCCAGGCCGTGACCTTGGGCGGCGCTTATTCGCCGACCGCCGATCTGACGTTAGACTTTGCGTATGGCTATCTCTGGGATTCAAAAGCCTCAGTACAGCATTCGAACAACTCCGGACTTCAGCCGGAATACAGTGCCAACTACAAAAATAGTGCGAATGGAATTTCGGTGCAGGCAACCTATCGGTACTAATCGACACGACTCCATTTTTGCAAGTCTTGCACCTTTAATCGAAAAGCAACTATCCCGACGGGGCGTGATGCAGTTCTGCCTGTCAGTCAGCACCCATTGCCGCGACTACTTTTGCGGCAGTGGTGGGTTTTGCTCAGCCACCAGCAGCAATGACTGCGGCACAGGGCTTTGCGGGTGCTGCGGTTCCTGCAAGCCGGCCAGCCGAAAACCGGCCATGTCCAGAGCATTGAGCCAACTGGACAGCGTTCGGAAGTACCACGGCATGGGTTGCCACTGCCCCTTGAACCCAGCGAAGGTCTCCTCCCGCCAACCATCTTGATAGTCGCCCGCCGCCGCGGTCCACGGATGCAGAGTCTGGATCACCAGCGTGCCACCAGGGACGAGCAGGGCGTTCATGGCCGCGAGCAGGGGAATGATGTCCTGGTGTAACAGGGCAAAGTTGGCGCAGATCAGGTTGTAGTTGCTGCCAATGTCTACCTTCGCCTCCACCAACTCTTCATAGCTCGCCAAATGCACCCGCGAAGAGCCCGCCGCCCGCGCCGCCTCAACCAGCGCTGCATCGCCATCCACACCGACCGCCGTGATGGCCCGTTCAGCCAGCGCCCGCAACAGCCAGCCCTCGCCGCAGCCCAGGTCGAGCACACGCTCGGGTTGGCGGCCTAGTACCGCCAGCAGGATGGCCTGGTCGGTGACTTTCAGGCGGCTTTCGATGGTGCCGGTACGGATGGCCTCGATCCAGGATTGGGCGTTGTGGTGCCAGCTCTGGAGGAGGGTGGATTCGGGGGCGGGCATTTCGATGTCCGGAGTCATGGGTTAGATGGAAGGATAGGACAAGTGCTGGCAGGTCGCAGAAGCGTTGTCGCGAACCACTTGGAAGCCATCAACCATTGTCCCGTTACCCGAACCTCTGCCATCATTCAAGGACTTACACGCCGAGTAGGAAATATGAACCGTCGTAAAAAAATAAAGCAGTTATTAAAGGCTCACGCAAAAAAGGCCAGCGCCAAATTGGCACCGGCCAGTAAGTCTAAATACATTAGTAAAGCTGACCGATTGAAACTGGCTGCTGAACCCAGTCTGGACTCGATCATTTCCCCTGAGAGCTGATCCAGGTATTTTTTGGGTCGATACGTGTGCGGTAGGTCGGGGCGAGATGGCCTTGGTCGCATAAATTTGAAATGCATGGCGTGACTCGACAGAATCGCGCCCCGATCCGGCCAAAGGTTTCGGACGTTCGTGGTGAAAAGGGGCTGCTGTTGAACGAACACACATTGTCCAGGCGCCTGGAACGCGTCGCGGCGCATGTACCAGCAGATGCGCGCCTGGCCGATATCGGCTCGGATCACGGCTATCTGCCGGTGGCGTTGATGCGCCGTGGCGCCATCGCGGCGGCGGTGGCTGGCGAGGTGGCATTGACGCCGTTGCGCTCGGCCGAACGCACTGTGCGCGAGAACGGCCTGGACCAGTGGATCACCGTGCGCCTGGCCAATGGCCTGGCGGCGATCGAGCCAGAAGACGGGATCACGGCGATCAGCATCTGTGGCATGGGCGGCGAGACGATCCGCGACATCCTCGACAACGGCAAGGCGCGCCTGAGCGGCCGTGAGCGACTGATCCTGCAGCCCAACGGTGGCGAGCAGCCATTGCGCCAATGGCTGATGGAGAATGGCTACCGTATCCTCTGCGAGGAAGTGCTGCGGGAAAACCGCTTCTACTACGAGATCATCGTCGCCGAGCGCGTCGGGCCGGTGCTGTATACCGCCGAGGAGCTGTACTTCGGCCCACTGCAGATGCAGGCACGCAGCCCGGCGTTCCTGATCAAGTGGCAGCGCATTCTGCGCCACAAGCAACAGACGCTGACCAGCTTCGCCCGGGCTCGGCAGGTCGTGCCCGAGGAAAAGGTGCAAGACATCGCCCGGCAAGCCCGGTGGATCACCGAGCTGCTGGCTTGAACACGCTCCAGCGGCTGTACGAAAAGTCACCGAGCGAGGGATTGGTCATCCCTGCAATTATCTTGGGAGCGCCTGGTTCGGGACTACGCTAAAGCTATGCTGATCCTCGATCAATTGTGACCTGTTCGCGCTGCGTCCGTCCCTGGAGCGCCCAATGCCACCCATCACCGCGCGCCTGGTGACGCTGTTTGTGCTTTGCCTGACGTTTGAAGTGCCAGCCCAGACCAACGCTTGCCCAGCTGGCGAAAAAGAAGTGTGCCTGAACGGCTGCATCTGCCTGCCAGACCTGGAGCCGATGCTCGGCTCCCTGCCTGATGACGTCCACCAGATCGCGGCACCTGCCCTGGCGCTATGGCTGACCCAAGCCCGCGCTGATGCAGCCAGCGCCGGCATCCAACCCATTCCTGCGCACATCCGCGAGCAACTGCTGCGCTGGTACGACCCCAGCGTCCTCGATGCCGCGCACTACAAAGTTAGCGACAACGGCCAATTCAACGCCGCGACTGCCATGCTGCAAAACCCCGATGTCGGAGCCGTGACGCTGATCGACATCATCCTCTTCCGGGACGCTCAAACCGCAGAACAGAACATCGCGCTCTGGGCTCACGAGTTAAAGCATGTGCAGCAGTATCAGGAGTGGGGGGTAGAAGGATTTGCCCAGCGCTATACACAGGATTTCAATGCTGTAGAGGCGCCGGCTTATGCCATACAGGCTGAGGTCAGGCGGTCGTTGCGCGAAGGGCTTATTGAAAAATAGCGATGCACACTTATTCGGCGAATTGACGTGTGCATGAATATGCACATATAGTCATCCGCATGACGAACCGAATTTCCATACGTTCCCGGGCAATTGATGCCGCAATCGACTCTCTCGATGGAGCTTTCTTCAAAGCTCTGTGCGAGCCGTCGCGGGTAGCTGTACTCAAGCGAGTCATGCAATTGGGGCGTGCGGATATCGCCGAGATTGCCGAGGGGTTGCCTCAAGAGCGTTCTGTGGTATCTCGCCATCTGCAAGTGCTCTCCGAGGCGGGCATCGTCCGTGCTACCAAGGTCAGCCGGCAGATGTTTTACGAGGTGGATGGAGCGGCGGTGGTGACACGGCTCGAAGGCATTCTCCAACACATGAAGAGTCTGGCCCCGTTCTGCTGCCCTGGTGCGCCAGCGTAGTTTTTTTATTATCTGTATATATGCATGAGTGCGCATACATGAATGTAAAAACTGGGCCCATGGACGTCATCGTTATCGGTGCGGGCCAAGCCGGGCTCGCGTGTGGTTGGCATCTGCGGCAGCAGAACCTCAGGTTTCTCATTCTGGATGCCGAGAGCCAGCCAGGTGGAAACTGGCGCAACTACTACGACAGCCTGAGACTTTTTTCCCCTGCTGCTTACTCATCGTTACCTGGGATGCCCTTTCCAGCTGACGCCAGGCATTATCCGCTACGCGATGAAGTCGTACGTTATTTGGAGCAGTACGCGGACGCTTTCCAGCTACCCATTCGGCAGAACATACGAGTCCAGAAAGTGCGCAGGAAGCACGGACTATTTTTGCTTCAGGCATCGGATGGTCAGTGTTTCTGCTCCAAAGCATTGATCGTTTGCACCGGAGGATTCAATCAGCCGTTCATCCCCAACATTCAGGGGCTGGAAAGTTTTCGCGGGCAACGTTTACACAGTGCTGATTACCGAAATGTCGACGGCTTCAGTGATCAACGAGTAGTGGTCATAGGAGCGGCCAACTCAGCGGTACAAATTGCCCATGAGTTGGCTCAAGTCAGCAGCGTCGTATTGGCGACAAGGGAGTCGATCCGGTTATTTCCGCAAAAGATCCTCGGTGTGGATTTTCATGCTTGGCTCAAGTGGACAGGGATAGAGAAGACTCGTTGGCTGAATGATCAAAGTACTCCTGTACTGGATGATGGCGCCTATCGTCGAGCCATGAAGCAGGGTCTTTTTGAGCGCAGGCCGATGTTCACGCAGGTAACGTCAACGGGCGTGCTCTGGGCCGATGGCCAACATGCTGAAGTGGACAGTTTGATTTTCGCGACCGGATTTCGTCCAAACCTTGGTTTTTTGGCAGGTCTGCACAGGGAGGCCAACGGAAACCTTGCTCAGCGCAATGGGCAGGCGGAGCACGTACCGGGTTTGTATTTTGTGGGATTGCCGAAACAGCGCAACTTTGCTTCGGCCACCCTCAGAGGCGTTGGGCCAGATGCTTCTCACATCATTCCCAGCTTGATGCGTTTCATTCACGATGCATCGTCGATGGATTCTTGGTACCGCTGACTTTCAAACGTTTTGTAGAGCAAGGCCCCGCTCTTCGAAATTACTGAGGGCGGAGCAGGTGAGCATTACTGTCGATGATGGTTTGGACTATTTCCACCGAGCCATTAATGGCGAATTGCGCGCCCATGCATACCAGAAGGAAACCCATCAGCCGTGATATGGCATCAATGCCTGACTGTCCCATTATTCTCATGATTATTCCTGAGCCAAGCAGGCATACCCAAAGGATAAGAGCGGTAAACAGGAAGATTAACGGAGGGGCTGTTAATAAGACCCAGGCAGGAAATAACGTACTGTGTTTGATAGTGGCGGCGGAGCTTATGATCATCGCAATGGTGCCAGGTCCGGCCGTACTGGGCATGGCCAGCGGGATGAAGGCAAAGTTCGGTTGTTCGGTTGCGCCATTGCTGGAAGCAGAGTGTTGAAGAGGCGGCGGAAACAGCATCTTCAAGCCCATGATGATGAGAATTCCGCCACCGGCCATACGCAAGCCCGGTATGGAGATGCTAAATGCATCCATAACAAACGCGCCTACATAGTAAGTGAACGTCATGATCAGAAAGACATAGAATGACGTCAGAAAAGCCTGTGACTTTTTTTCCTTGTGGCTCAGCCCCTTACTCAAGGCGAGAAACAGCGCAACTGTGGTGGGAGGGTTAGTCAACGGCAGCAGCGCCAGTAACCCAAGTCCGATTGCATTGAACAGATCTGTCATGTCGAACTCAAGTCCTGTTGTTCGAGGCCACGTTTGTCGGCGAACGTCGTTAGCGTGAAGTTTTGACCTTCAGGACTTCGGTATAAATGGCATCGACCGTCTGACCCACTTGGAGTTTTTTCATCCTTTCCTGAAGCTCCGGGTCTTCGACTTTCAGGACCGTCGCTTTTCCCTCCGGCGGAAGCAAGGTCACCTCATGCTGTTTCAAGTCAATGCGAGTGATCTTGGACGTGACCTTGACCTGGCGAACCGCTTCACCTCCGGGATTGGGATTGTCCTTGGTGGCGCGGATGGACATGGATTCATTAGTGACGCCCGATGCACCGCCAACATCGGTATCAAGCTTATAAGCGACCGAGCGAATCACATGAATATCGACCGTGTCGCCGACTTTCAAATTGTGCAGGTTTTTGGCCTGGTCGGTGAGCTGGATGGGCACTGGATTCTTGTCGCGATCTTCGATGGTGACCTGGTAGTTGGCGGGGTCAACGGCCAGTACGCGTGAAACGATGTGACCTTCCATGGCACTGCTGCCCAACGGTATATCGGCGGCATGGGCCGTCAGGCAGGCGGTTAAGAGGAGTGAGGCGAGGGCAACGGCGCGGATTGGTTTCATGGGTCTGCTTTTCCATAGATGGTTGACAGAACGAATCCAGGGATCGCTAGAGCCTTGCTCTGGACAATCGCTTCGATATCCGAGAGTGGACCGATCACCGCGGTTTTTCCAGTATGGCGGGCAAAATCGCAGTCTGCTTGGACCTGCGGACCATTGCCGTGGGCGATCACCAGTTGGTTGCCGGATGGACCTTGGCGATCTGTTTGATGGCGATCCGAATGTTGGCGCTGGTTGTCACCCCCGGCGGAGCAGGGCGCAACGCCGATACGCATAATTCAGTCTTCTCGGCGAAGGCTTTGCACTGATCACATGAGCGTATCTACCTCGCATCTGTGGTCGGAGACGTGGCGTCGTAGGGTAGGGATGCGGAAAGGACGGAAAAGATACGGAAGCGATACAGAAATGGTGCAACAGAAATCGGGAACCCCAGAAACGACAAAGCCCTGAATAATCAGGGCTTTGTCGGTACAAATATGGCGGAGGCGATGGGATTCGAACTCATGGACCTGTTACAGTCGACGGTTTTCAAGACCGTTGCCTTAAACCACTCGGCCACACCTCCGTTTGCGTTGCGGGCGCCATAATACCTGAATGAAACACACTGTCAAACTCTCTGCATGGCTTGTTACAGAGCGTCTGTTATGATCTTTGCGACTGAACGTTTCAAACCCAACAGGAGTGTCGCCATGCGCGAACAGGATTACGCAGTTAATAACAGCGTGCAGGCTGAGCAGCTAGAGGTTAGCCGCGTCCTGCGCAACACTTACGGCTTACTCGCCCTCACCCTCGCATTCAGCGGCGTGATGGCGTTTGTCGCGCAGCAGATGCGTGTCGGCTACCCGAATATCTTCGTGGTGCTGATCGGCTTCTACGGCCTTTTCTTTCTCACCAACAAACTCCGTGATTCGGCATGGGGCCTGGTTTCTGCGTTCGCGCTGACCGGTTTCATGGGTTTCCTGCTCGGCCCGATTCTCAACCGTTACCTGGGTATGCAGGGCGGCGCGGAAGTCGTCAGCTCGGCCTTCGCGATGACCGCGCTGGTGTTTGGCGGCCTGTCGGCTTATGTGCTGATCACCCGTAAGGACATGAGTTTCCTCGGTGGTTTCATCACCGCCGGTTTCTTTGTGCTGCTGGGCGCGACTCTGGCGAGCTTGTTCTTCCAGATCAGCGGTCTGCAACTGGCGATCAGCGCAGGTTTCGTGCTGTTCTCCTCGGTGTGCATTCTGTTCCAGACCAGTGCCATCATTCACGGTGGCGAGCGCAACTACATCATGGCGACCATCAGCCTGTATGTATCGATCTACAACCTGTTCGTCAGCTTGCTGCAACTGTTCGGCATCATGAGCCGCGATGATTGATCGCCAGCCTTGAGTAAAAAACCCGCTTCGGCGGGTTTTTTATTGTCTGTGATTTGGCTCAGCGTTGGTTTTGATCAGGTTCGTGGCAACACACGCAGAGTTTGTTGCCGTCGGGGTCGCGCATATAGGCGCCGAAGTAATCGGGATGGTAGTGCGGACGCAGACCCGGCGGCCCTTCGCAGGATCCACCATGAGCCATGGCCAGTGCGTGACAGCGGTTGACGATCTCGTGGCTCGGCGCAAGCAGGGCGATCATCTGCCCATTCCCTGGTGTGGCCGGCTGTTCGTCGAACGCAGTACCAATGACGAACAGCGGACGCGGTGCATTCTTGCTCATCCATGCAGCCCAGGGTTTGCCGGGATCGCAAAATTTCATCTGCAGCTGCAGTGCATCCATGATCGGTTGGTAGAACGCTAATGCACGATCGAAATCGGTGATGCCGATAAAAACGTGAGACAACATTCACCTGCTCCTTATTCGGCCACAATGATGCTGCCATCAGCCTGTTGCCGATAAATGGTGTAGGGCAGCAGCATGGTGTCGAGAACGCCGGAAATCACTACGTCGATCAGTACAAAGGGCGTGCCGTTGTTGTATTTGTACTCATCAATGCCCGGGCCTGGAGGCGCATGCAGACTGCAAAAATCATACGTCACGCCGCTATAGATCCGTGGAACCGCACCGCAGTAGGTTTTCCGTTCCTTGAGACTCTTCGCCGCTGCCTCGTCACTGCGCACCACGGTCTGAAACGTGCCGCAACCAGTGAGTATCATTACCGCCAGTAACATGACTTGAGTTTTCATACCGCCAATCCTTCGCCGGAAAAACCCCAATCTACCCTTTTACGAACAAAACAGCACTCAAGCCATCGGTGGCAGCCGGCGCTTGACCGGGGTCTTCTTGACGATGGCGGTGTTGGTTTCGGCGTGGCTGTTGAGGCGATCGAGGAGGGTGTCCAGTTGTTCCATCGAGCGCACATGCAGGCGGGCGATAAAGCAGTCATCGCCAGTGACTTTGTCGCACTCGGTGAATTCGGGGATGGCCTGAATCTGTCGCTCCACTTCCTGTAACTGGCCCGGCAATGGGCGAATGCGGACGATGGCCTGGAGTTGGTAGCCAAAGCATTTGGGGTCGATCTCGACGGTGTAGCCCTTGAGCACGCCACGTTCTTCGAGGCGGCGCAGGCGCTCGGCGACACTGGGCGAGGACAGGCCGCTGATCTGTGCCAGGGCCTTGAGCGAGCGGCGTGAATCTTCCATCAACGCGCTAATCAGCACTTGGTCGATGTCGTCGGTCATGGCGAATCCCCTGTTAGGCAATCGGTTGAATAAGCCTTGATAAAAAAGGCAGAAGCCGAGTTTAGCCTGCTTTTTGCGCTGGAGAAGCCCCCAAATGGATTGGCATACTTTGGGCTCAAATACAGGAGGTGGATGATGGACAAAACATTACGTCGTGGCTCATTCGAAATGACCGCCGCCATGCTGATTTCCGGGACCATCGGTTGGTTCGTGCTGGTGTCCGGGCAACCGGTACTGGACGTGGTGTTCTGGCGCTGCGTGTTCGGTGCCGCCACCTTATTGCTGATCTGCGCGGCGTTCGGCTTTCTGCGTCCTGGCATTTTGACGTCCACCACTTTTTTGCTGGCCGTACTGAGTGGTGTGGCGATTGTCGGCAACTGGGTGCTGTTGTTCGCGTCTTACTCTCGCGCCTCGATTGCCATTGGCACGGCGGTTTATAACGTACAGCCATTCATGCTGGTGGGGCTGGCGGCGTTGTTCCTGGGGGAGAAGATCACCCTGCAGAAGTTGTTCTGGCTGGGCATTTCGTTTCTAGGCATGCTGGCGATTGTCAGCGCACATGGTGAGCAGGGTGAGGGTGGCAACGATTACCTGATGGGGATTGGTCTGGCGCTAGGGGCTGCCTTTCTGTACGCGATTGCCGCGTTGATCATCAAACGCCTGACCGGCACACCACCGCATCTGATCGCATTGATCCAGGTGTGCACCGGCATGCTATTGCTCGCGCCCTTTGCGCACTTCTCGGCGATACCGCAAACGCCCGATGCCTGGGCCAGTCTGGTGACCCTGGGCATCGTGCATACCGGTTTGATGTATGTGCTGCTTTACGGCGCGATTCAAAAACTGCCGACAGCGCTGACCGGCGCGTTGTCGTTCATCTATCCGATTGCGGCGATTTTCGTTGACTGGTTCGCCTTCGGCCATCGCCTGGAGCCGCTGCAATGGATCGGTGTTGCCGCGATTCTGTTGGCCGCCGCCGGGATGCAACAGGGTTGGAGCCTGAAGCTTCGGCGGGTGGCGGCGCAGTGAACAGGCCTCAGAAAATGTAGTCAGTGGTCAGGAAACTCGAGTTGCGTCCGCTGATGATCTCGCTGAGAAGCTCTTTGCTGCTCTCCTGGAACTTGGTCGCCACCAGGGTCCGAATCGAAAACACCCGCAGCGCATCGTGCACCGACAGCGTGCCCTCGGCGGAGTTCTTGCGACCGTTGAACGGATAGGTGTCCGGACCGCGCTGGCACTGGGCGTTGAGGTTGATCCGGCCGACCTGGTTGGCGAAGGTGTCCACCAGCCTGCCGACCGCCACCGGGTTGGTGCCGAAGATGCTCAGTTGCTGGCCGAAGTCGGACTCCAGGACGTAATCGATCACGGTGTCCAGATGACGGTAAGGCACGATCGGCACGACCGGGCCGAACTGTTCTTCCTGGTAGACGCGCATCTGCGGTGTCACCGGGTACAACACGGCCGGGTAGAAGAACGATGCGCGGGACTCACCGCCATTGGGGTTGACCACGGCTGCGCCTTTGCTGACCGCGTCCGCCACCAGAGTGTGCAGATAATCGACCTTGCCTGATTCCGGCAATGGCGTCAGGGCCACGCCACTGTCCCACGGCATGCCGGGTTTGAGGCTGGCGAGTTTGGCGTTGAATTTCTCGATGAACGCCTCGACCACGTCTTCGTGGACGAAGAGGATTTTCAGCGCAGTGCAGCGCTGGCCGTTGAACGACAGGGAACCGGTGACGGCTTCGTTCACGGCATTGTCCAGATCGACCTCAGGCAGAACGATGCCGGGGTTCTTCGCATCCAGGCCCAGCGCTGCGCGCAGGCGGTGAGGCCTTGGGTGGAGTTTTTTCAGGTCGCTGGCGGCCTTGTTGGTGCCGATGAACGCAAAGATATCGATCTTGCCGCTGGCCATCAGTGCGCTGACCGTCTCGCGGCCGCTGCCGTAGATAACGTTGATGACACCGGCCGGGAAGCTGTCGCGAAAGGCTTCCAGCAACGGGCGAATCAACAGCACCCCAAGCTTGGCCGGCTTGAACACCACGGTGTTGCCCATGATCAGCGCGGGAATCAGCGTGGTGAAGGTTTCGTTCAGCGGGTAATTGTAAGGCCCCATGCACAACGCCACGCCCAACGGCACGCGGCGGATCTGGCCGAGAGTGTCCTGCTCCAGTTCGAAGCGACTGGACCGGCGGTCGAGTTCCTTGAGGGCATTGATGGTGTCGACGATGTAATCGCAGGTGCGGTCGAACTCTTTTTCCGAGTCCTTGAGGTTTTTACCGATCTCCCACATCAGCAACTTGACCACCGCCTCGCGCTGTTCGCGCATGCGAGCCAGGAAGGTTTCGACGTGCTGGATGCGCTCGGCCACGCGCATGGTCGGCCACAGGCCCTGGCCGCGGTCGTAGGCGCGGACGGCGGCGTCGAGCGCGGTCAGTGCAGTATTGGCATCAAGCAGCGGCGTGCTGCCGAGGATCACCTGTTCATCACCATTCGCACCGCTCAGGTACACCGGGCTGCGGACTTGAGCGAGGGGCCCGGACCAGGTTTTCAGTTCGCCATCGACCAGATACTCGCGCTGCTCGGTCGGGCCGTTGAGGCGGTACTTTTCCGGGACGTTGTCGGCAGTGGGAAACAGGTTGCCAAGGATTTGTGCTGTGGTCATATCGCTACCCCGTCTGGATTGGGTGATGCACTGATGAATCGTTTTAGCAGACCTCGGACTCGCTTGTCATGGCTCATCTTATGATTTTTTTGCTCGGCGTTATGGATCGCGAATCTGTCGGCAGCTGCTACGGGTCGATCTTTTGCCCTGAAAACACACAAGTAACGATCCCCCGGTTAAACTTCACGCTCTTTCTCAAAGGAGTTCATATGAGTTATTACCAGCCGGGCATTCTCGCCACCCCTGTTCCGCCTCAAGCTCGTCATATGTTCTTCGCCCTTGAATCCGCCGAGGCACTGCCGGCTGCGCTGGATAACCTGATGCGCCTGGTGGACGGCAAGTCGGCTGTAGTCGGTTTCGGTGAATCCCTGGTCAAGGCGCTGCACGCGCAGATCGACGGGCTGCGCGCCTTTCCTGCGCTGGTCGGTGTCGGTGTCGACAACCCCTCGACCCAACACGCGCTCTGGTGCTGGCTGCACGGTGTTGACCGTGGCGAACTGCTCAATCGCAGCCGTGCGCTCGAAGCCGCGCTGGCACCGGCCCTGCGTCTGGTGCAGATGATCGAAACCTTCCGCCACATGACCGGGCACGACCTGACCGGTTACGAAGACGGCACCGAAAACCCTCACGATGAAGCCGCTGTCGCCGCTGCATTGTTGAGCGACGGCGCGGACGGTCTGGTCGGTGGCAGCTTCGCCGCGATCCAGCAGTGGCAGCATGATTTGAAAGGTTTCCACGCGTTGCCGCCCCATGAGAAAGACAACATCATGGGCCGTCGCCTGAGCGACAACGAAGAACTCGATGACGCGCCGATCTCTGCCCACGTCAAGCGCACCGCCCAGGAAAGCTTCACACCTGAAGCCTTCGTGGTCCGTCGCTCGATGCCGTGGATCGAAGGCGAGCATGCCGGCCTGATGTTCCTGGCCTTCGGTTTTTCCCTCGATGCCTTCGAATCCCAGTTGCGGCGCATGAGCGGTCTGGAAGACGGCATTACCGACGGCCTGTATCGCATCAGCCGACCGATCACCGGCGGTTACTACTGGTGCCCACCGCTCAAGGACGGTCGCCTTGACCTGCGCGCACTGCGTGTCGGCTAAACCTCGGGTAAAGTCGGACACGCCGATGCTGGTTCTGCCTTGGTTGAAGCCTTGAGCGACGATTACTGGCAAGTCCGTCTGCGCGCCACTCGCAGACACGAACGCGGCATCTACCCGTGGCCCTACCTCTCAGGACTCACCTGAAACCTGTAGGAGCTGACGAGTGAAACGAGGCTGCGATCTTTTGATGTTGTTTTTAAAGAGCAAGATCAAAAGATCGCAGCCTCGTTTCACTCGACAGCTCCTACACAGCTCCTACACAGCTCCTACACAGCTCCTACACAGCTCCTACAAGTCCTTGTCAGGAAAAGCCCAAAAGAGTACAAATGTACTCCATGACGACTTTAACTCCCCGCCGTACCGCCATCCTGACCTTCATCCGCGATCGAATCGCCGAACACGGTCAGCCCCCGAGCCTCGCTGAGATCAGCGAGGCCTTTGGCTTCGCCTCCCGCAGCGTGGCGCGCAAGCATGTGCTGGCGCTGACCGAGGCCGGTTTCATCGAGGTTAATCCGCATCAGGCGCGCGGCATTCGGCTGTTGAATCAACCGCCGCGGCCCGAGCTGCTGGACGTTCCGGTACTCGGTCGAGTGGCGGCCGGTGCGCCGATCGGTGCCGATGCCGAAGTCCACAGCCGTTTGCTGCTTGATCCGTCGATCTTCTCGCGGCTACCGGATTACATGCTGCGGGTGCAGGGCGATTCGATGATCGAGGACGGTATTCTCGACGGCGATCTGGTGGGCGTGCGGCGCAATCCCGAAGCGGTCAACGGCCAGATCGTCGTGGCGCGGCTCGACGGCGAAGTCACCATCAAGCGTTTCGAGCGGGTCGGCGATTCTGTTCGCCTGTTACCGCGCAATCCGGCTTACAAGCCGATCATTGTTCGAGCCGATCAGGATCTGGCCATCGAAGGCGTGTTCTGCGGTCTGGTGAGGCAAGGGTAATGGGCGCCGTCGTTGCGTTGGATACGCTGTTCAATGGCGGCCAGGTCTGGAAGGGCCGGCCTGCGCCACCGGCCGTCAGCCCGCAACCCACGGGGCATGCCGCGCTGGATGCGGCATTGCCCACAGGTGGTTGGCCGGAGGCGGCGCTGACTGAAATCCTGCTGGCCGGGCAGGGCGTGGGTGAGTTGCAACTGGTGTGGCCAGCGCTGGCGCGGCTGTCGGCGGCAGGTGAGCGCATCGTGCTGGTGGCGCCGCCTTACGTGCCGTATCCCCAGGCCTGGCAGAACGCCGGGGTCGATCTGCGGCAACTGTCGATCATCCAGGCCAGCGAGCGCGATGCGCTGTGGGCGGCGGAACAATGCCTGCGTTCGGGCAGTTGCGGGGCGGTGTTGTGCTGGCCGCACAAAGCCGACGATCGGGCATTGCGACGTTTGCAGGTGGCGGCGGAAACCGGTCAGACCCTAGCGTTCGCCTACCGCTCGATCAGTGAGGCCATCAACCCGTCGCCAGCGGCCCTGCGCATCGCCATCGACGCCAAACCTGCGCAATTGCGAGTGCTCAAGTGCCGGGGCGGGCTGGCCCGTTCGGCGCCGATTGCCTTTGCCATCGGGCATTGAGGTTGCCATGCGCTGGGTTTGCATTCTCTTCCCGCAATTGGCGCTGGACGCGGTACTGCGTCAGCGCCCCGACCCCGATGAGCCGCTGGCGCTGCTGACCGGCCCAGCCCAGCGTCGGGTGCTGCAAGCGGTCAACGGTTCGGCGCGGGCGCTGGGCTTGCGTCCCGGCCAGTCGATGACCGCCGCTCAGGCCCTGAGCAAAGGGTTTGTCACCGCCGAATACGACGCCGCGGAGATCGAGCACTGGCAGCAGTTCCTGGCTGCCTGGGCCTATCGGTTCAGCTCTCAGGTCAGCGTGCATTATCCGCGCGCCGTGGTGTTTGAAATCGAATCCAGCCTGGGCTTGTTCGGGCCTTGGCCGCAGTTCGAGGCGCGGTTGCGGGCGGAACTTGGCGAACTGGGGTTTCGTCACCGGATTGTCGCCGCGCCCAACCCGGTGGCGGCGCGGGTGCTGGCCAATGTTTATGACGGTCTGGTGGTGCCGGACAATGATGCTTTGCAGCACCATCTCGGGCAGTTGCCCGTCGACCGGATCGCCCTGGAGCCAAGTGTTGCCACGGCACTGTCGCGCATGGGGCTGCGCACCTTGAGTCAGGTGCAGGCGCTGCCACGGCATAGCCTGGCCCGGCGTTTCGAAGCCCAGGTGCTCAAGCATCTGGACACCCTGTTCGGTTTACGACAGCTGGCGCTGGCGTTTTACCTGCCGCCGGACCGTTTCGATGTGCGCATCGAGCTCAACTTCGATGTGCAATCCCATCAGGCATTGCTGTTTCCATTGCGCAGGCTGACCGGCGATCTGGCGGCGTTCCTCTGCGGACGCGACAGCGGTGTGCAGCGTTTTGACCTGCACCTGGAGCACGCCGGGTTGCCAGACACGCTGATCAAGGTCGGCCTGCTCAGCGCCGAGCGCGATCCGGCGATGCTGTTCGAACTGGCCCGGGGGAGGCTGGAGCAGGTTCAGGTCGAGGCGCCGGTGCGCGGTTTTCGTCTGAGCGCTGAAGACTTGCCGACCTTTGTGCCCCAGTACCAGGAGTTATTCGACGATCGTCCGCAGCAATCCTTGCCGTGGGAACAATTGCGCGAACGCTTGCGCGCGCGATTGGGAGATGACGCGGTGCAAGGCTTGCGGTTCCAGGCCGATCACCGGCCCGAATGCGCGTGGCAGACCAGTGTCAACAGCCAGACCTGTGAGGCATTGCCTG
The DNA here is from genome assembly GCF_056279485.1 of Pseudomonas sp. TE12508. Taxonomy (NCBI): domain Bacteria; kingdom Pseudomonadati; phylum Pseudomonadota; class Gammaproteobacteria; order Pseudomonadales; family Pseudomonadaceae; genus Pseudomonas; species Pseudomonas sp. TE12508. The sequence goes on from NZ_JBWCCN010000009.1 coordinate 176,253, forward strand.
CCGTGCAACGTCCGGGCTGGTTGCTGACGGAGCCGCAGGCAGTACACGAAGGTTCGACGCGCATCCTCATGGGGCCGGAACGCATCGAGTCGGGCTGGTGGGACGGCGACGACGTGCGCCGCGATTATTACCTGATCGAAACCCGTTCCGGCCAGCAGGGCTGGGCCTATCGGGCGGTGGGCGAAGGCGGTCCGTTGTGGCTGCAAGGCTGGTTCGCATGAGTGTCGACTATGCCGAACTGCACTGCCTGTCGAACTTCAGTTTCCAGCGCGGTGCCTCCAGTGCGCTTGAGCTTTTTCAACGGGCGAAAAAGCAGGGCTATCAGGCGCTGGCGATTACCGACGAATGTACCTTGGCGGGTATCGTCCGCGCCTGGCAGGCGGCCAAGGCCGTGGAATTGCCGCTGATCATCGGCAGTGAAATACGCATCGAAGACGGACCGAAACTGGTGCTGCTGGTGGAAAGCCTCGAGGGTTACCAAGCCCTGTGCCGACTGATTACCCGCGCCAGACGCCGTACGCAGAAAGGCCAGTATCAGGTGCTGCGGGAGGATTTCGGCGAGCCGTTGCCGGGGCTGTTGGTGTTGTGGGTGCCGGACGCCGTCGATGACGTTGAGCAGGGCCGCTGGCTGAAGCAGACCTTTGCCGAGCGCCTGTGGCTGAGCGTTCAGTTACATCGCGGGCAGGACGACACCCGGCGACTGGCGGCGCTGCTGACCCTGGCGCGGGAACTGCGGATCCCGGCGGTGGCCAGCGGCGATGTGCACATGCACGCCCGCGGCCGGCGTGCCTTGCAGGACACCATGACCGCGATTCGTCATCACTTGCCGGTGGCCGAGGCCGGGTTGCGTCTGCACCCTAACGGCGAACGGCATTTGCGCAGCCTCGACGCCTTGCGCGAACTCTATCCGCGGGCACTGCTCGACGAAACGCTGAACATCGCCCGGCGCTGCACGTTCGACCTCGGTCAGTTGCGTTATCAATATCCCCGGGAGCTGGTGCCCGACGGTCACTCGGCTACGTCCTGGCTGCGGGAGCTGGTTGAAAAGGGTGTTCGGTGGCGCTGGGAAAAAGGCCCTAAAGCCGAGGTGTTGGCGCAGATCGACAAGGAGCTGCAACTGATTGCCGAGTTGGGGTACGAAAGTTATTTCCTGACGGTTCACGACATTGTGAATTTCGCCCGCAAGCAACACATTCTCTGTCAGGGGCGCGGTTCTGCCGCCAACTCGGCGGTGTGCTATGTGCTGGGGATCACGGAGATCGACCCGGAGCGGAGCACGCTGCTGTTCGAGCGTTTTCTCTCCAAAGAGCGCAACGAGCCGCCAGACATTGACGTCGATTTCGAGCACGAGCGGCGTGAAGAAGTCCTGCAATACGTGTTTCAGCGTTATGGTCGGACCCGTGCGGCGCTGACGGCGGTGGTCAGCACTTACCACGGTGCCGGCGCAGTCCGCGACGTGGCCAAGGCACTGGGTTTGCCGCCGGATCAGGTCAACGCCCTGGCCGACTGCTGCGGCCACTGGAGTGATCAGGTGCCTCCCGTCGAGCGCCTGCGTGAAGGCGGTTTTGATCCCGATAGCCCGGTGTTGCGCCGGGTGTTGAGCCTGACGGGGCAGTTGATCGGTTTCCCCCGGCACCTGTCCCAGCACCCTGGCGGTTTCGTGATTTCCGAGCAGCCCCTGGACAGCCTGGTGCCGGTGGAAAACGCCGCCATGGCCGAGCGCACCATCATCCAGTGGGACAAGGACGATCTGGATGCGGTCGGGCTGCTCAAGGTCGATATTCTGGCGCTGGGCATGCTCAGCGCGATTCGCCGTTGTTTCGATCTGCTGCGTCGGCACCGTGGCCGGGACCTGAGTCTGGCAACGGTGCCGGCCGAAGACCCGCAAACCTACGAGATGATCGGACGTGCCGATACCATCGGGGTGTTCCAGATTGAATCCCGGGCTCAGATGTCGATGCTGCCAAGGCTCAAGCCCACGACCTTCTATGACCTGGTGATTGAGGTGGCAATCGTTCGTCCGGGGCCGATTCAGGGCGGGATGGTGCATCCCTATCTGCGGCGGCGTAAGGGCGAAGAAGAGGTGATCTACCCATCGAAAGAACTCGAAGCGGTGCTGGAGCGTACGTTGGGCGTGCCGCTGTTCCAGGAACAGGTGATGCAGATCGCGATTGTCGCCGCCGACTACAGCCCCGGCGAGGCCGATCAATTGCGCCGCTCCATGGCCGCCTGGAAACGCCACGGCGGACTGGAACCGCACAAGGAACGCCTGGCGGACGGGATGAAGAAAAACGGCTACACGGCGGAATTCGCCGCGCAGATCTTCGAGCAGATCAAAGGCTTTGGCAATTACGGCTTTCCCGAATCCCACGCCGCCAGTTTCGCCTTGCTGACCTATGCCAGTTGCTGGTTGAAATGCCACGAGCCGGCAGCCTTCGCCTGTGCGCTGATCAACAGCTGGCCCATGGGTTTCTACAGCCCGGACCAGATTCTCCAAGACGCCCGCCGACATGATTTGCAGATTCGTCCGGTGGACGTGCGGGCCAGTGACTGGGATTGCAGCCTGGAACCGATCACCGGCGCGCAGCCGGCCATTCGCATGGGGTTGCGGATGATCAAAGGCTTTCGCGAGGACGATGCCAGGCGTATTGAAAACGCACGGTCAAAAGGGGCGTTTGCCGACATCGCCGACCTAGGTGAACGGGCACGACTTGATGCCCGCGCTCAGGAACAACTGGCCGATGCCGGTGCATTGCGCGGGCTGGCCGGTGACCGGCATCGGGCGCGCTGGGAAGTGGCGGGGGTGCAGAAGCAGCTCGGCTTGTTTGCCGGTTTGCCGAGCCAGGAAGAGCCGACGGTGTCTCTGCCCAAACCCACCGTGGGCGAGGACCTGCAAGCCGACTACAACAGTGTCGGCACCACCCTCGGCCCGCATCCGCTGGCATTGCTGCGGGGTGAATTGAAAGCCCGGCGTTGCCGCAGTTCGAAAGAACTTATGGATGTCGAGCACGGCCGACCGGTCAGCGTCGCCGGGTTGGTGACCGGTCGGCAACGCCCGGGCACCGCCAGCGGCGTGACCTTCGTGACGCTTGAAGACGAGTTCGGCAACGTCAACGTGGTGGTCTGGCGCGACCTGGCTGAACGGCAACGGCAGGTACTGGTCGGCTCGCAATTGCTCAAGGTCGATGGGCGCTGGGAAAAGGAAGGCGAGGTGCGGCATCTGATTGCCGGGCGCTTGAGCGACCTGAGTTCATTGCTCGACGGTATCCATGTGCGCAGCCGGGATTTCCGTTGAACCGGCGACATTCAGCTATACCTCAATGAAACCATTGGCGCCGGCGGTGCTCGAAACAAACGGGCACGCACCGTCTCCTCACGCCGTTGCACTGCCTGAAAACATGTCATCCACAGGACATAGGCCAGTCGATGCAGTTTCTAGACAATAGCCACGGATGTACCGGCTGGAGCGGCGAAATGGCCGGACGCATTCGCGCGTTCGACTGGAGCCTGACCGAGCTCGGGAGCATCGATACCTGGCCCGGGAGCCTGTGCAGCGCGGTGCAATTATTGCTCGCCTCACCCCTGCCGATGGTGATGCTGTGGGGCCGGCCCGGTTACATGATCTATAACGATGCCTACTCGAGATTTGCCGGTGGGCGCCATCCTTACCTGCTGGGTTCGCCGGTGGAGTTGGGCTGGCCAGAGGTCGCCGAATTCAATCGGCATGTGGTGGACACCTGCCTTGCGGGCGGCACCTTGTCCTATCACAACAAAGCCCTGGTGCTGTTGCGTGATGGCGTACCCGAAGACGTCTGGATGGATCTTTACTACAGCCCCGTCGCCGATGATGACGGGCACCCCGCCGGGGTCATGGCAATGGTGGTCGACACCACTGATCATGTGATTTCCGAGCGCCGCCGCCAGGAAGCCGAAAGCGCTTATCGCGCCGACAACGAAAGAGTTCGCCTGGCGCTTAATGCCGGGGCTTTGCTCGGCTCGTTCGTCTGGGACATCAAGGCTAATGTGCTGTCTGCCGACGAACGCTTCGCCCGCACGTTTTCCTATCCGCCCGATCAGGACCTGGCCAATCTGCCACCGCTCATCGCCGAAATGCAGATTCATCCCGACGACCGCAGCTGGGTTCAGGAGCGGCTCAATCAGTCGGTGGAAACCGGCATACCCTATAACGCCGAATACCGGGTGCTGCGGCCCGATGGCAGTTACCTGTGGGTGCTGGCCAGCGGGTGTTGCGAGTTCGATGAAAAAGGCGAGGCGTTCCGCTTTCCCGGGGTGTTGATCGACATCCACGAACGCAAGACCGCCGAAGAATCCTTGCTCAAATTCACCCGCAACCTGGAGCAGCGAGTCGCCGACGAAGTCGAAGCGCGGCTGGCGGCCGAAGAGCAGTTGCGCCAGTCACAGAAACTCGAAGCCATCGGTGGTCTCACCGGCGGCGTGGCCCATGACTTCAACAACCTGTTGCAGGTGATCGCCGGCAACCTGCATTTGCTGGCGCGTCACGAGCCGGACAACGCCAATGTGCAACGCCGGGTCAGTGCGTCGATTGCCGCGGTCGAGCGCGGTGCCAAATTGTCGTCGCAATTGCTCGCATTCGCCCGTCGTCAGCCTTTGTCGCCGGCGGTCTGCGATCCACGGCAGATCTTCGAAGGCCTGGGGGAATTGTTGCAGCGGGCGCTGGGGGAAACTATCCAGATCAAGGTGACGGCGCCTGACGATCCATGGCATCTCTACGTGGACCGCAATCAACTGGAAAACGCCATTCTCAACCTTGCGATCAACGCTCGAGACGCCTTGAGCGGCGAGGGGACCATTGCCCTGAGCGCCGAGAACATTGTCCTCGACCGCAAATTTTGCGCAGGCAAGGGCATCGTCGCGGGCGACTATGTTTGCGTCGCGGTGGCTGATACGGGTGTCGGCATGTCGCCTCAAGTGCTCGCACAGGCCTTCGAACCGTTTTTCACCACCAAGGCCGACGGCCAGGGCACCGGCCTGGGTTTAAGCATGGTGTTCGGTTTCGTCAAACAGAGCGATGGGCATATCGAGATTTCCAGTGTCGTCGGGCAGGGCACTCGGGTGCAGCTGTATTTCCCGCGCAGCTTGCGCCCGTTGCCCGGTGAAACAACACGCCATGATCCGCAGCACCGTGGCGGGCACGAAACCATTCTGGTGGTCGAGGACAACGAAGCGGTGCGTGGCTCGGCGGTCGACTTGTTGCGTGAAGAGGGCTATCAGGTTCTGACCGCGGCCAACGGTGACCTGGCCATGCAGATGTTGCTCGATGGCGTGGCAGTGGATCTGATCTTCACCGATGTGGTTATGCCCGGTCTGATCAAAAGCGCGGACCTGGCCGCCTGGGCCAAGGTGCAGAATCCTCCGGTGGCGGTGCTGTTTACCTCCGGCCACACCTGGGACATTATTTCGCGCAATCACCAACTCAGCCCCGACACTTATCTGCTGAGCAAACCTTATGGCCCTGAAGCGCTGTTGAGCATGATCCGCAGCGTGCTGGGTGGATGAGTCTGGATTTGCATTGACTGCGCAATCCATGTGGGAGCGGGCTTGTGTGGCGAGGGGGCTTGCCCCCGTTCGAGTGCGCGGCGCTCGCAAGTCCTGGGTCCGCTGCGCGGCCCAACGGGGGCAAGCCCCCTCGCCACAGCCCGCTCATTCCGCACCCTGACTGACTGTCATCAGCGCGCAGGGTTATTTGTCGGGATGAGCCGCCTGGAGTTTTTTCGCCATATCCAGATGTTTTTCCAGCGCCGGCAGCATTTTTTGTGCAAAGGCCTTGAGGTCGGTGGCGCCTTTGGTCTTGTCGTCCGTCACCGTATTGGCTTCTTTCTTGAACCGTTCAATGGCTTCTTCATGAGCCTTCACCTGATTGTTGGCATAGGCTGTGTCGAAGGATTCATCGCGCAGGTCGAGAATTTTTTCCTTGGCCTGTTTAACTATCGTCGTCGTGTCCGGCACTTCGAGGTCATGCTTTTTCGCCAGTGTCGACAGTTCTTCATTGGCTTTGGAATGATCGGTGACCATCATGTTGGCGAACGCCTTGATGTCGGCCGATGAGCTTTTTTCCAGGGCCAGTTTGCTGGTCTCGACTTCCGCGATGCCGCCAGCGACCGCGTCATCGACGAAGTCGTTGGAATCGGCGGCAAAAGCTGTGCCCATGCTGGTGCTCAAGGCAACGGCCAGGGCGAGGTGACGCAGATTGAAGCCGTCCATTGATCATTCTCCACACAAGTTTTTATGGACGATCCGGGTGATCGTTATTCAATGGAGGCGGGCGCTCGGGCAAAGGTTTTATCGCGTTTGCGACAGGACGACGAACGGACACCGCTGGTCTGATAGACGGTCGACAGAACACGGTAAGCAAGGCCATTCTGATAGCTGGTGAGCGCAATCGATCGCGTTTGCTACCGATTAACAAACGGAGGTGTTCCATGCCGGTGACTCATGATCTGTATCAGGATCTGAAACTTTCAAAGGAAGAGATCCAGCAAAAACGCACCAAGGATCCGTTACTGGATTCACTGATAAACAAATATTCTCAGGCAGACGCGGAGGTGTTGAAGGCCGAGTCCGCACAATCGGATGCGCCCAGCGATGACGCACTGAAGAGGCTCAAAGAGAAGCGCGTGCAGGTCAAGAACAAGATAGTTGAACGACTCCAGACGCCGTCCTGACACTCAGTACCAAGCCACCGACGACCGGTGACTGAAAAATTGGAACGGGGATAAATACCGGCACCTCGAACGATCAGAGCCAGACATTACGGCTCCATGCGAGGTGCCCCATGCCCCATTCAGCCTTTCCCCATAAAGAAAAGTATCCCAGCGAAGAACAGGGTGGCTATGACCCGATCCCGACGCATCCCGAACCCCTGAGCCCGGGACGCACCACCGTCAACCCCGAGGATGAACCGGGCATCGATGAATTGCCGGACAATGAGGACATAACGCCTCTGGAACAGGATGACGTCACTGACATCGACCCGGAGCGAGTGCGCGAAGAGACAGACAATTCGGTACGCGATGGTGAAATGGATTCGCGTTGATTCAAGATCAAAAGATCGCAGCCTTCGGCAGCTCACAGTTGACCGTGCGCACCGTGATTTTGCGGATGCACCCGCACCCGTAGGAGCTGCCGAAGGCTGCGATCTTTTCGCGGCAACGCCTATTTCAATGCCGTACTCAACGGCAACCGCGCCATGTGCCGCGCTTTCAGCGATCCCAGATACAACCAGTCCCCATACTCGCGCACGGTGGTGATGGGGGAGTAGTTGCCGCTGCTGGCGTCCTGCAGATTGGCAATCACTTTACCGTCGAGGTCCAGGCCGAGGGCGAAGGCGCGTTTCTCCACCGGTTTGGGCAGGACCGTCAGCGCGCGCACGATCATTTTGCGTACCAGAGGGTAGGGCGCCGTGGCGTCGAGCAGCGCATTGCGCGGTGCATACAACGCTACCCAGAAGCGGTCGCGACCATTGAATGCGAGGTTGTCCGGCAGCCCTGGCAAATTGTCGATGAACAGATCGTGGGTTCCGGCTTTCGGCCCGGTCAGCCAATAGCGGCTAATGCGATAGGCACCGGTTTCGTTGACCAGCACAAACGCATCATCAGGCCCCAGGGTCACTCCGTTGGCGAACTCCAGTTTGTCCAGCAGAACCGTCGTTTTGCCGGTCTGGAAGTCATAACGCAGCAATCGGCCGTCGCCGCCGTGCTCGATGATCGCCTCGCCATCCTTGCCATAACCCCAACGGCTGGAAGCATCGCTGAAATAGGCGTAATGCCCGGGCTTGTCGATGGCCACGTCATCGGTAAAACCGAAGGGCACGTTGTTGGCCGTGGTGCTCAATGCAATCAACCGGCCTTGAGCATCGAGCGATAGCAAACCCTTGACCCCGTCGGCGATCACCAGCAAACCATTGGGATGGCGCGCCAGGCCCAATGGCCTGCCACCGGTATCGGCCAGCACCCTGGTGGTATTGCCGTCGAGGCTGGTGCTAATCAACCGGCCGTCATGCAGGCCGGTGATGAGTATGTTTTCTTCCAGAAGCAATGCTTCCGGGCCGTCGATGTCAGCGGCACCGACACGTTCCACGCCTTTGAGGCGCTGATTGTCTGTGTAGATGCCATCGATGAGGGAGGGCGCTGGTGACGGTGTCCAGGCGATCGGCTGGACCTTGGTGGGTAATAACAACAGGAAGCCACCAATCACGATGATCAGCAGCAACAGTAAATGCCGCAACCTGAAGGCTCTTTTCACGCGGTGACTCCTGTCGAGGCCAGATGTTTTTGCGCCATCTCGCGTAACGCCAGCATCGATTGCGCCGATTCATGCTCAATGCGCCGTTTGAGCAACAATCGATTGGCGATGCGCATCAGTACACCGCTAAAGCAATATTCCAGGGTGCGGACAAACCGCGTGCCGTCGCCAAGAGCCTCGCACTCGTAAGTCACCACCAGCGACAGTCCATGATCGCCCCGGGCCCGAGCGCTCCAGCGGCGACCGGGCAAGTATTCGTCGACCTCCCAACTCAAATGTCCCTCACGCCCACCGGCCCGAATGTCTTCCTCGAACCGCGCCCCGGCATACAACGGGCCGCTCTGGCCGTCGACCTTGAGGGAGGACGGATGCCACTCCGGCCAACGAGTCGCCGTGCTGGCGTAGGCGAGCACGGCGAGCGGATTTCCAGCGATGTCGATCACATGCTGCAGGCGGGTGAGCGTTCTCGTCAGGTGTGGAGGCGCTTGTTCCGGTTCCCAGTACAGGGTGCCGAACAGGTAGTCCATCAGTGGAAACACGATATTGAAATTGCGCTCCTGCATCAGTTCACGGCGGTGATGCAGTTCATGCAGACGGCGCATCTGGCGGATCCACGGCAGACGTGTCAGCGGGTTGCCGGGCGGTAGATGTTCGCAGGCGTGGAACACTTCATAAGCCAGGTAGCCGAGGACCATGCAACCGCCGAACAGCCCCGCGACGTTGCCATTGAGCTGAGCCAGCAGCCACCACGCGGGCGCGGTGATAACGAGGGTGTGCAACACAATCAGCCAGGCCGGAAACAGAATCACCCGCCAGTCGCGCGCATTGTCGTAGGTCATGTGGCCGGGGGTGAAAAAGCTGTGATGGTCACCGGCGTGACGGGCGTAGAACATTCGCGCCAGACGCTTTTTGTGGTGCCCCAGATGCCGATGCACGACGTAGACGCCGAAGTTGAAAAACAACAGGGTCAGCGGCACCGCCAGCCATTCCAGGGGGTGTACCTGATGCACGGTGTTCCAGAACGCGCCGATGGCCAGCAACCCGAACAGCAGCACAAACACGCCGTGCAACCAAGGGTTGTAGAGCGGATGAATGTCGGCACGGTAGCGCGCGCGGAATGCTTCGGTGGTCTGCCTCACTGCGTTCACCTGTGGTTATTGTTATAACCAGCAGATTAGCCGATCCCACCGCAGAGGCTGGCTGAACCTTGAGGGCACAAGCGCCATGCTCCGGTGCAAGGCGCCTGGCGTCAGGTCAAGGGGTTCCAGCGCTGGGACCAGTCGTCGTCCGTCTTGATCACTTCTCGCAGCAAATCGAAGGCTCGTTGCAAGGTCGCCGAGTCGCGGTCCCGGGAGTAAACCAGGTAGGTCGGGTAGCTGAACTCCGGAGCTTTGGGCACTGGCTCCAGCACGCCGCTTTCCAGGTAGCTCTGGACCACGCGGGTGCGGAAATAGCCGCTGCCGCCGTTTTCCAGGATGTATTGCAAGGCCAGCGGTCCGAGGTTGAAGCTCAGGGCTGCCTTGGCCTTTTCCGGCAGTGCGGCATCGTGCTGACGACGGAAGTCCGGGCCCCAGTCGATATACACGTAAGGCTCGGGCTGGCCGGCCAGGCGTACCAGGATGAGTTTTTCTTCCAGCACCTGCTCGACTTGCAGGCGTGGCCAGTACTCGGGCTGATAGACCAGCGCCGCATCCAGCACCCCCAGCTCCAGTTGACGCAGCAGGTTTTCGCCGTCGCGGATTTCCATGCGCAGAGCATGGCTGGGAATCTTCTCGCGCAACTCGCCGGCCCAGCTGAGCATCAAAGGGTTGCACAGACTGACCTCACCACCGATGTGCAGCACGTCGCGGTAGCCCTCGGGCAGCGGCAAGTCACGACGTGCCGCTTCCCAGGTTTGCACCAGTTGATTGGCGTACACCACGAAGGCCTCACCGTTCGGCGTCAGGCGTGCCCCGGCGCGGTTGCGCACGAACAGCGTGCTGCCCAGCTGACTTTCGAGCTTTTGCACGCGGGCGGTGATCGCGGTCTGAGTGACGTGAAGCTTTTCCGCCGCCGCGGCCAGGCTGCCGTGGCGGACGATTTCCAGAAAGGTGCGGGCGAGGTCGATGTCCATGGGCAGGCCGATGCGGGAGGTGCGGGTATTGTAAGAGCAGGCGCCGCCAGCGGATAGAAATCAAGATCAAAAGATCGCAGCCTTCGGCAGCTCCAACATTGGAATCGCGCACGCCGTGAAATATCGGGCGAACACAAATCCTGTAGGAGCTGCCGCAGGCTGCGATCTTTTCTCTTTTTCAAAACGCAAAACACGAACAGCCAAACGCCCCCCAGAACCCTTGGAAGTCACTGACCGGCGCCGACGACAACCGCGCCCGCTCATGGCTGTGGGCATGCACCGCGCAAGCGCCCACGCATTGATGAACCTGAGCCGTCAGTGGCGCCAGTGGTTTCCAATGCCCCGGTACGTTCACCACCGGCGACCACTCAGGCACTACCGGGATAGGCGCAGGCCCCAGCTTTTCGAACTCGACGCTGCCGTAGACGATCTTGCCGTCGACAATGGTCAGCACCGACTCGATCCATTTGATGGCTTCGTCTTCGATGTGGAAGTAGTCCGCCGACAGCGCAATCAGGTCCGCCAGTTGCCCGACTTTGATCTGGCCTTTCTTGCCTTGTTCGGAGGAAAACCAGGCGCTGCCGTGGGTGAACAGTTCCAGCGCCGTATCACGGCTCAAACCTTGCGGGTACAGCGCCAGTCCGCCGACGGTGCGGCCACTGACCAGCCAGTACAGGGAAGTCCAGGGGTTGTAGCTGGAGACTCGCGTGGCATCGGTGCCGGCGCCCACCGGCACACCCTCGGCCAGCATGCGTGCGATCGGTGGTGTCGCTTCGGCAGCCTTCGCGCCGTAACGGTCGACAAAGTACTCGCCCTGGAACGCCATGCGGTCCTGGATCGCGATGCCGCCACCGAGCGCTTTGACCCGCTCAATGTTCCGTGGGCTGATGGTTTCGGCGTGATCGAAGAACCATGGCAAACCGTCGAACGGAATATCCCGGTTGACCTTCTCGAACACGTCGAGCATGCGGCTGATGGATTCGTTGTAGGTGGCATGCAGACGGAAGGGCCAACGCTGTTCCACCAGATGCCGCACCACCGGCTCCAGCTCCTGCTCCATGGTTTGCGGCAAGTCTGGGCGAGGTTCGAGGAAGTCTTCGAAATCGGCTGCCGAGAACACCAGCATTTCCCCAGCACCGTTGTGCCGCAGGAAGTCATCGCCCTGACCGTAATGGGAGGTGCTGGTCCAGTTTTTGAAATCGGTCAGCTCTTCCTTGGGTTTTTGGGTGAACAGGTTGTAGGCAATGCGCACCGTGAGCTGTTGGTCTTTGGCCAGTTGCTGGATGACTTGATAATCGTCCGGGTAATTCTGATAACCGCCGCCGGCATCGATGGCGCTGGTGACGCCCAGCCGATTGAGTTCACGCATGAACTGGCGGGTCGAGTTGACTTGATACTCCAGCGGTAATTTCGGTCCCTTGGCCAGGGTCGAGTAGAGGATCATTGCGTTGGGTCGGGCGATCAGCATGCCGGTGGGGTCGCCATTGGCATCGCGCTGGATCTCACCACCCGGCGGGTTCGGCGTGTCGCGGGTATAGCCGACCACTTTCAACGCCGCGCGATTGAGCAGGGCGCGATCATAAAGATGCAGAACGAACACTGGGGTGTCTGGCGCTGCCTTGTTCAGTTCTTCAATCGTCGGCAGGCGCTTCTCGGCAAACTGGAACTCGTTCCAGCCACCGACCACCCGCACCCATTGCGGCGTCGGTGTGCGATCGGCTTGATCCTTGAGCATGCGCAAGGCATCGGCCAGAGATGGCACGCCTTCCCAGCGCAGCTCAAGGTTGTAGTTCAGGCCGCCACGGATCAAGTGCAGGTGAGAGTCGTTGAGACCGGGAATCACCGTGCGGCCATGCAGGTCGATGATTTGGCTGCCGGGGCCTTGCAGGGCCATTGCCTGGGCGTCGCTGCCGACCACCACGAAGCGCCCGTCCTTGATCGCGACGGCACTGGCCTGGGGTTTCTTGCGGTCAACGGTGTGCAGGCGTCCGTTGTACAAAATCAGGTCGGCTGGGGTATCGGGCATGGCTTTACTCCCTGCGAATAGTGGGCTGACCCAGGCACCGACGGCGCCTGCCGAGAGGCCTTGCAGTACACGGCGACGACTGAAGTCGTTGTGCTCGTCAGGTGGGCTCATGGCAGCGCTCTCCACAAAGTTCTTCACAAAGAAGCGGGGATCAACAGCCGATGTCTGACGCATGCGGCCAGAAGGAATATAGTCGGCAAATCCACAGATAGCCGTTTGCGAGGGCGAAAAACGACGAATCCCGCCACGAGGGCGGGATTCGTTTGCAGCCAGACGTGCTCCCGAAAGACGGGAGCGGCGCGCTTAGGCCGGGAACAGCTCGGACAGTTTCATGGCCAGCATCATGTCGCCTTCAGCGCGCAGTTTGCCGCCCATGAACGCTTGCATGCCGTCGGTCGAACCGTCGACGATGCCTTCCAGGGTTTCGCCGTCCATGACCAGAGTCACCTGGGCGTCCGGGTTCTCGCCTTCTTGCAGTTCGCAGGTGCCGTCTTTGACGATCAGCGAGAAGTTCTTGGTGTCGTCGATGCGGAAACCGAATACCAGGTCCAGACCGGCAGCAGCGGCTGGGTTGAACTTGGCTTTCATTGCTTGTACGGCATCAGCTACGGAGGTCATGGTTCGATCCTTTCTTGGGTAATAAGAGCTGGGTGATTACAGCCAGGGTCACAATAATCCGGACTCAGCGAAACGTGATGAGTTCCGGGGCCTTCAACAGTTGCAGGTGTGCATGACTGTTGAAGGAAGCCAGGGCCACCTCGCGCCCGCGAAACTTAAGCAGGTTGAGCGAGGTGTTGACGATTTGCCAGTTCAGCTCAAAGGCCTGCTTTGCGGGCATTTGCGTAATGAGGTGGAGCAGGGCAGTGATAGTGCCGCCGGAGGTGAACACAGCGATTTTCTGGGTATTGTCGGCTTGTTCGAGCAATCGATGCAGACCGCTCTGTACGCGTTCGACGAAACCCAGCCAGCTTTCCAGCCCCGGTGTGTCGTAGGTACCGGCAAGCCAGCGCTCGATGATCAAGGCAAAAATGCGTTGGAATTCAGCACGGTTTTGTGCCGCGTTGCGCAGGATATCCAGCGCGTGGGGCTCGTCCTCCAACATGGCCGGCAGCAGGGCGCGGATCACTGCGTCGGCATCGAATTCATTGAAAGCGGAATCGATTTCCAGGGCAGGCACCGGCATACCGACGGCCGCAAACTGTTCCAGCGCACTGTTGGCGGTGTGTTGTTGGCGGCGCAGGTCGCCCGACAGGCAGCGATCGAAGCTGACACCGAGTTCGGCCAGGTGCTGACCGAGGAGTTCTGCCTGGCGAATACCGGTCGGCGACAGGACGTCATAGTCGTCTGCACCAAAGGAGGCCTGGCCATGTCGAATCAAGTAGATGCTGCCCACGTCCGCGTCATCCCGGTACGTTGAAGGTTTGGCGAGGTTATGAGGATGGCGGTGAGCTGTCAATGAAAAAACATACGCTTGTTTGAAATGCCCGTTACAGGCCTGTTGCCAGAGGTTTCACGGCTGGCCGTCGGGCCGGCGGATGGGTATGCTGGAGGTATCCCGCGCGTGTTTAATCCGCGCATTGATTGAAGGAGTCCCTGTGGAGCTTTTGTTCGAGTACGCCATTTTCCTGGCCAAGACCGTGACTCTGGTGATCGCCATTCTGGTGGTCCTGGCCAGTTTTGCGGCGTTGCGCAGCAAAGGACGGCGCAAGTCGGCCGGGCAGTTGCAAGTCAACAAACTCAATGATTTCTACAAAGGGCTGCGCGAACGCCTGGAGCAAACCTTGCTCGACAAGGATCAGCTCAAAGCCTTGCGCAAGTCCCAGGCTAAATCCGATAAAAAGCAAAAGAAGAAACCCGAGGTCAAACCACGGGTGTTCGTGCTGGATTTTGATGGTGACATCAGGGCGTCGGCCACTGAGAGCCTGCGCCACGAAATCACCGCGCTGCTGACCCTCGCCACGCCCAAGGATGAAGTGGTGCTGCGCCTGGAAAGCGGCGGCGGCATGGTCCACAGCTATGGCCTGGCGTCTTCGCAACTGGCGCGGATTCGTGAAGCCGGCGTGCCGTTGACCGTGTGCATCGACAAGGTCGCGGCCAGTGGCGGCTACATGATGGCGTGCATCGGCGAGAAGATTATCAGTGCGCCGTTCGCGATTCTCGGCTCGATCGGCGTGGTGGCGCAGTTGCCCAACGTCAATCGCCTGTTGAAAAAACACGACATCGACTTCGAAGTACTGACGGCTGGCGAGTACAAGCGAACCCTGACGGTGTTTGGCGAAAACACCGAGAAGGGCCGGGAGAAATTCCAGGAAGACCTGGACATCACCCATCAGCTGTTCAAGAACTTCGTTTCCCGCTATCGCCCGCAATTGGCCATCGACGAAGTGGCCACCGGAGAAATCTGGCTGGGCATTGCGGCGCTCGACAAGCAACTGGTGGATGAACTCAAGACCAGCGATGAATACCTTGCCGAACGCGCCAAGCAGTCCGAGCTCTACCACTTGCATTACGCCGAACGCAAAAGCCTGCAGGAGCGCATCGGCATCGCGGCCAGCGGTTCGGTCGATCGCGTATTGCTGAGCTGGTGGAGTCGCTTGACTCAGCAACGCTTCTGGTAAGCCTCTGGCAGGCGTCTCCGGAAAAAAATCAAACCGCGGATTTCCGCGGTTTTTTTTCGTCCGGCGTTTGAGACTGTTCACTTTCCTGCGGACTCTGCGAAACGTCCTAACTGGCCTGCCGATCATTCCGACTCACGCTTGAGTTGGGGCTGGATATTCTGGTGGCTCCCAATAGTTTGCAATGGAATGCACATGAATGATCACGCCCATGGCGACGCCCCAACGCGCAATGTCCTGATGCGTAACGAACTGAAGGCTGCGGTGGAGACCGCACTTGCGCAAACTCCCGCTCAGTTTGGTGAGCGCTTGATCAAGGAGAAGTGGGGAGCCGACATTGATCCGCAGACAGCCCTGCTGGTAACGCTCGACTATAACTACCATGGGCATCCTCCTGAGAACGGCGTCCACCAGGGGCGGGTGGGAAGTTCTCGCACCCTGATCCAGGCGCTGCTTGGCAATTATCAGACGGTGGGCGACGGGCGCTTCGGCGAAACCGCGTTTGGGCTGTACACACCGCCCGACATCGGGCCGTCGGTGCGCATTGTCGAGAAAGTCGATGAGTTTGCCTATGTGGGCAATGGCAACCACGACACCTATGAAGGCATTTACCGCGCCACGGTTCCGCAATCCTATGGCCCGCACACGCAAATCAATCTGCGGCCTGCCGATTTCAAACAGTGGGTCTGGGGGTTGTTTCTTTCCCGTCGATACCAGACTTATCTTGATCAGGCCTGGCCGTCGGACGCGGTCATTGCTGCTCCCGGTCCTTATGCCCTGAGGACATCAGTCAAGGCGGCTTTTGTCATGGCAGCCCGGCTGCAATATCAAGAACGGTGCCTGTCCCGAGAGGGGCTGGAGCTCGCCATGCAAGCTGCCGGGTTGCCCGCCGCACAGACCTGGGAAACGCTGACAATCGAGCAACTGCAAGCGCCTACAAGGATGCCTTCGAGCGTCGAGGCGAGTCGGTTGAAACTGTACCGTTATACGGCAACCGATATCTGGTGTTTTCGAGCGCGATCAGGCGCCAGGGTGCTGCTGTACATCCCTGGCAATTCTTCACCGTTGCATGAATTCAACGATAGCCGGCAGTTGCGTCAATGGATCGTGGCTCAGGGCAGGGAGGCCGATACGAAACAGGCACTGGCGGCTCACTTTTGCGAAGAGGATCGCGAGGACGGCACCTTTCATGCGGGGGTACTGACCGCACTGGAGGGCATGGCGGTTTATCCCGGGATGCACAGGCTGACGAAGAATGCCGGGTTCTTCAACGATGATGGCCATTGGGATCCGGACGACTACATCAATTTTGATCGCTCACCCAACGCATCCGACCCTTTTGCGCAGTTGGTGAGCTCCATGAAGCAGGCCGCCCAAGACAGCGTCAAGACCATCCGCGACGATGCCCAGGTCAACCGTGACAATCTGAGCGCTTTCGTCGAGCCGATCGTGCAATGGGTCAACCGGTTCGGGCCACTGGCGTTGTTTGTGCCCGGAGGTGAGGGACTGTTGGTGCTGGCCGGGCTTATTGACGCCGGTTACGGTCTGGATGAGGCCATCGAGGGGAAAACGGCCAGTGAGCGTTCTGAAGGCGTGACGCGAACCGTGTTCGGCTTGCTCAATGCACTGCCGCTGGCCGGGGCTGTCGCTTCGTTAAAAGGCGAAGGCGCCGAGGCCACCGCGCTGGCCAGGGCCGAGCACGGGGCCGAGGAGCCCGCTGTGCGGCTCGATGGTATGCCGGTGGACGCTCCACCCGTTCATGTCGCCCCTCTGGAGTCGGCCGCACAGATGCCGACCCGTCTGAGCCTGCTGCGAGGGATCGGCGCTCCGGTGGAGGCCTTCAGCGACGAAGTGCTGGCGCAAATCGGCAAGGTCAGCGCCGTTGATGACGATCTGCTGCGAATGATGCAGGCCGGTCGTCAACCCACGCCTGTGTTGGCCGACACTATCAGCCGCTTCAAAATCGATCAGGACGTCGTGGAGGTCATCGACAAAGCGCAGGCTGACGGGAACGAGGCATTGCAGGCCCGGCGAGTGGAGTTTTTCAACGCTCGCTATCAGGCGCTCCAGCACTCGGAGCATGAATGGGTCCGATTGTTTCAACAGCAATATCCCGGCCTGCCGAAAAGTGCGGTGGAGCAGATGCTTGATCGCTGTGGCATAGCGTTCACAGAGACGCCGGATGCGATCGAGATCAAGGGGGTATTCAGGCAACTGGATGGCAAGGCCCGCCAGTATCAGCAGCATGTGAGGCTGACCCGTGCTTACGAAGGCCTTTATCTGCGATCCGTGGCCCATTCCGATTCGGACACGCTGGCCTTGCATTCGCTGAAAAACTTGCCCGGATGGCCAAAAGGCCTGCGAATCGAGGTGCTAGACGGCTCGCTGCAAGGTCGGGTGCTGGATCGTTGCGGTTCGCTTGATGCGGCTGATTGTCGTCGCTTGATCAAAATCGACGACCACTATCAATACGTTGATGTGGTCGCCCAGGCCATCGCGCGCACGGACTTTTACGGGGCCGTCATCGGGGTGTTGTCCGCGGATGAGCGGGCGGCGCTGCAGTTGCAGTCGCTGAACCCGGCCAACGAACTGAAGCTCAACCTTCGCGACCAGGCGCTATCGCGCGCCGAGTTCGGCCTGGGCCTGGGCAGAATGGACGGGGGGCTGCCTTTTGAAATGCAGGGCTTGAGGGGCGGCGGCTTTCCGACGACCCTCCAGGCTGCGGCGTTGAGCCACGAGACGATGAGACTGCAAGTCAGGAACCTCTATCCCGACTTCGGCAATGCGCAGGCCGATGAATGGCTGCAACATGCCGGAGCAAGCGCTCAGTCACGCCTCGATGGTCTGAAGCAACAGTCTGAGCAATTGAGTACGGATTTGACCAGTTGGATCGACCGGTCCCTGCAGGATGTCGATGACATGGACATCGACTTTCTGGCCGCTGGCGACGAGGACGCTGTGGGCATGACTCATGCGCAAATCGCGGTGCATAACGTCGCGCTGGTGCAGCGCGCGATGGAACTCGAGCGCGAGACCCGGATAGAACTGGCTGACGAGCTGATCTCAATCTGGCAAAAGTGTCCGCCGCAGGCCAATCGCCTTTATTCCGGCGAAGCGTTAGCGGGATACAAACTGGATCTGGAGTTCGAGGACTACCACCGCTTGCCGGTCATGAACATCAAGTTCGACGAGGTGATCGAGTTGTCGATGCGCGGATTTCACCTGACAGAGCGTGAGAGCTTGAACGGGTTCCTGGAGTCTTTCCCCAATCTGCAGGTATTGAATCTGGAGAAAGTCGATCTGCGGCTATCTGACGCCATGGGGGCGCTGGAGAGTGTTTTGCCGCCTGCGATCCCGCGAATGAGCCATCTCACAACGCTGAATCTGAAAGACACGTTTCTCAAATTCAGGGAGAACACGGCGTCGCAACTGAGTGACTTGATTAACTTGCAATCACTGGACCTGAGTGAAAACCCCCTGAGTGTTTCGCCTGTGTTGTTAGGGATGGACAACCTGCGCGAGGTGAATTTGAGGAAAACAGAGATCAGTACGTGCCCGATCGGGATTAGGGACGAGCCCTACCTGACGTCGCTTGACCTGCGTGACAACCGGATCACCCGGGTTCCGTCGGCGGTGTTGAGCCAGGCCATGGTTCGGGGGCGAGTGCAGCTTTGGGGCAATCCGTTAACGGACGAAGACACATTGCGGCGCCTGATCAGCCATCGACAGCGCACAGGGATCAACCTGTGGTTGAGCGCGCCAGGTCCCGGTTATGGCAATCCAGAGGCGTGGTTACAAGAGGGGGATGAAGCGCTGCAGCAAGCCAGGCGAACGATCTGGCAGCAACTGGCGGTCAAGCCGTCAGGCAATCGATTCCTGAGGCTCATCGACGGGCTCAGCCTGACGGCGGACTTTCAGGTCGACTATCTGGCGTTGCAAGCGAGGGTCTGGCAACTGTTGAGCGAGGCGCAGACATCGGACGAGTTGTGGAACTGGCTGAACCGGGCTGTCGAGAGCACGGAGGTCGATGCTGAAAATCCGCTGGGAATTTTCATGTCGCTGGAGGATCGGGCCAGGCTCTACCGCGATTGGGTAGCGATGGGGCGGCCCTTTCCGGTGATCACCGAGCAGGCCTAGAAGAGGATGGCCTTGAACCCCGCAAAGGGTTCAAGGCCAGGACATCAACGGCGACGGAACAGCGGCAGCGGTTCGTCGGTGGCGGCCTGATAGGTCACCGAGAAGTCCTTGAGGCCTTCAAGGGCTTCGTACGGGTCTTTATCGGCGCGAATCGCAAACGCGTCAAAACCGCAGCGGTGCAGGTAGAACAACTGGTCGCGCAGCACATCGCCAATCGCCCGCAATTCGCCTTTGAAACCGTAACGGTCACGCAGCAAGCGAGCGTTGGAGTAGTTGCGCCCATCAGTGAAGGCCGGAAAGTTCAAGGCGATCACCTGGAAATTATCCACGTCTTCACCGATTTCTTCGGCTTCTTCGTCGGCGTCCAGCCACACACCCAGGCCGCCATCGCGAGCCTTGAGCATACGGCTGTGTTCGCGCCACAGTTGCAGCGGGACGATCAGGTCGTCGCAGTTGCTGATCTCGTCGATGTTGAAATCTTTCGGCAGCAAGTGCCAGGTTTCGTCGACGACTTCGTTGTTCTTAATTATTCGCTGCATAGACGCGCTCCTTGAAGAGGTCGATGCCGATACGCTGATAGGTGTCGATGAAGCGTTCGTCTTCGGTACGTTGTTCGATGTACACGTCGATCAGCTTCTCGATCACGTCAGGCATGGCTTCCTGTGCGAAGGACGGGCCGAGGATCTTGCCCAGGCTCGCATCGCGACTGGCGCTGCCACCCAGGGACACCTGGTAGAACTCTTCGCCTTTCTTGTCGACCCCGAGAATGCCGATGTGGCCGACGTGGTGGTGACCACAGGCGTTCATGCACCCAGAGATGTTCAGGTCCAGTTCGCCAATGTCGAACAGGTAGTCCAGGTCGTCGAAACGGCGCTGGATCGACTCGGCGATCGGGATCGACTTGGCGTTGGCCAGCGAGCAGAAATCACCGCCAGGGCAGCAGATGATGTCGGTCAGCAAGCCGATGTTCGGTGTGGCGAAACCTTGCTCGCGCAACTCGCTCCACAGGGCGAACAATTGGCTCTGCTCGACATCGGCCAGAATGATGTTCTGCTCGTGGGAAGTGCGTAGCTGACCGAAGCTGTAACGATCGGCGAGGTCGGCAACGGCATCGAGCTGCTTGTCGGTGATGTCGCCCGGCGCAACGCCAGTAGGCTTCAGGGACAGGGTCACGGCCACATAACCCGGCTTTTTGTGCGCCAGGGTATTGCGGGTGCGCCAGCGGGCGAAGCCTGGGTGCTGTTTGTCGAGCTCGGTCAGTTCGGCCGTCTGGTTGTCCAGGGACTTGTAGTCCGGATCGACGAAGTGTTTGGCCACGCGATGCACTTCGGCCTCGGTCAGCGTGGTCTGGCCACCGCGAAGGTGTTCCATTTCCGCATCGACTTTCTGCGCGAACACTTCAGGCGTCAGGGCCTTGACCAGAATCTTGATCCGCGCCTTGTATTTGTTGTCGCGACGGCCGTAGCGGTTGTAAACCCGCAGGATGGCGTCGAGATAGCTCAGCAAGTCCTGCCACGGCAGGAACTCGTTGATGAACGCGCCCACCACCGGCGTACGGCCCAGGCCGCCACCGACCAGCACACGGAAACCCAGTTCGCCCGCGGCGTTGTGCACTGGCTCAAGGCCAATGTCATGGACTTCAATGGCCGCACGGTCAGACGTCGAACCGTTGATGGCGATTTTGAATTTACGCGGCAGGTAGGCGAATTCCGGGTGGAACGTGGTCCACTGGCGGACGATTTCGCACCATGGACGCGGGTCGATCAATTCGTCGGCCGCGACACCGGCGAACTGGTCGGTGGTGACGTTGCGCAGGCAGTTGCCGCTGGTCTGGATCGCATGCATCTGCACGGTCGCCAGTTCAGCCAGGATGTCCGGGATATCTTCCAGCGCCGGCCAGTTGAACTGCACGTTCTGCCGGGTACTGATGTGGGCGTAGCCCTTGTCGTAGTCGCGGGCAATCCTGGCCATCATTCGCGTCTGGCGCGAAGTCAGTTGGCCATAAGGCACCGCCACCCGCAGCATCGGCGCGAAGCGCTGGATATAAAGGCCATTTTGCAGGCGCAGGGGGCGGAATTCTTCTTCGCTCAGTTCGCCTGCCAGATAGCGTCGGGTCTGATCACGGAACTGCTTGACGCGGTCCTCGATGATCCGCTGATCGTACTCGTCGTATACGTACATATAAGTCCTGTTCTCAGGCTTGGGCCGGTTGGATATAGCTGCGTTTTCGCTAGCTTTCATCCGATACAGCCTCGGCAATTCTGCGCGCACGGCCGCGCACTCCCAACGGAGCCGACGCAAGATACCAGTTTGCAGTTATGCGCAAAAGTGATGTTTGAGTATATGCAAAGAACCAAAACGACTAATGAAACTCATGGGGGTAAAACCCACATTTGTGGTGCGGGCAATCATCGTCTTAACTGTGCTCGAGTCTTTATGCAATCACCGATAAAACCGACAAGAGGCGATGCAATGAGCAACCCAACCAAAGCAGGGAAAAGCGATAGCACGGTCGATGCCTGGGCGATTTTGTTCCTGATTATCCTGGTCGTGGGCACAGCGGTGTTCTGGGTCAGCCATCAATAAACGACCCCGTCCGGGCCCGGCGCCGACGATTGTCGGACAAAAGCCGGAATAAGCGCCGTTCCAGAAACTTCGCTGGCTATAATGCGCAGCGGATTTTCGGGGGCTCGGACGTTTAATGTTGAAGTTCATCTGTGGTGTTGTGCTGGCGCTTGGTACGGTCTTGGGACCGTGTGCCCAGGCCGCGTCCGTATTGTTCCTCAATCCCGGGACTACCCAAGAGGTGTTCTGGGTCAGTTACTCGCAGTTCATGCAGGCCGCAGCCAAGGACCTGGGCATGGATTTGCGCATCCAGTATTCCGAGCGAAACGCTGAAACCACACTCAAGCAAGCCCGCGAAGCCCTGCAAGGGCCGAATCGACCGGATTATCTGGTGTTCGTCAACGAACTGTATGTTGCGCCCGAAATCCTGCGCCTGGCTCAAGGCAGCGGTGTGAAGCTGTTTTTGGTCAACAACGGCCTGACCGCAGACCAGATGCGCTTGCTCGGCGCCCAGCCGCAGAAGTATCCCGACTGGTTGGGCAGCCTGGTGCCCAACAATGAGGAGGGCGGCTACTTGATGCTCAAGGAGCTGATTCGCCTGCATCGCCCGGTCGCGCCCGGTCAGGTCATTGATCTCGTGGCCTTCTCCGGCCTGAAGATCACGCCAGCCGCGCAACAGCGTGAGAAGGGCATGATGCGGGCATTGGCCGAACACCCTGAAGTGCGGTTGCGCCAGTTGGTCTATGGCGGCTGGACCCGCGAGCGCGCCTATGAACAGGCCAGGTTATTGTTCAAGCGTTACCCGCAAACGTCGCTGGTCTGGTCGGCCAACGATGAAATGGCCTTTGGTGCCATGCAGGCCTACGCCGAAACGGGCGGCCAACCCGGCAAGGACGCGCTGTTCAGCGCTGTCAATAATTCACCGACTGCGTTACAGGCGCTGTTGGAAGGGCGGTTGAGTGTGCTGTTGGGCGGGCACTTCACTCTGGGTGGTTGGGCCTTGGTGCAACTGCATGACTACGACCTGGGGGTGGATGTCAGTCAGTACGGCGGGCGCGACCGGCAGATTCCGTTGTTGCAGCTGATCAATCACGCACAAGCCAAGCGGTTGCTGGCGTTGAGTGCGACTCAGGATTATGGCGTGGATTTCCAGAAGCTCTCGGCCAAGGGGCGGCCGACGTCGTATCGCTACCCGTTCAGCCTGCAAGCCCTGATGCACTGAGCCGGTTCAGATACCCGCCAGGTACACCACCAGTTTGACGATGCCAAACAGCGTCAACGCGAACACTGCCGTGAACAGAATCCCCAAAATCACGAAATGACTCGGCTTGCCGTGGGTGAAATCCCGGGCCCGGTTCTTCCCGCTCTGCACCCCGAACGCCGCCGCCATCACGCTGTGCAGCATCTGCCAGAAGGTTGGTGGCTTGTTGTTGTCGACTGGATCGTCCATAAATCCCCCGTCACGCATGTGTGAAAGGTAAGCATAGACAATACACCCGAAACCTGTGGGAGCGACCTGTGGCGAGGGGGCTTGCCCCCGTTTGAGTGCGTAGCACTCACAAGATCTTTGATACATCAGAGATTTTGGGGGCTGCTTCGCAGCCCAACGGGGGCGAGCCCCCTCGCCACAGGTCGCTCCCACAGGGGGATGGAGGTTAGTTGTCGTAACCCAGGTTAGGCGCCAGCCAACGCTCGGTCACGCTCAATTCCTGACCCTTGCGCGAGGTGTAGCTCTGCACCTGATCCTTGTCGATCTTGCCCACGGCGAAATACTGCGCCTGTGGGTGAGCGAAGTACCAGCCGCTGACCGCTGCCGCCGGGAACATGGCGTAGTGCTCGGTGAGGAACACGCCGCTGCGGCCGGCTTTGAGCTCTTCCGCTTCCGGGTCCAGCAGCTTGAACAGCGTGGCTTTCTCGGTGTGATCCGGGCAGGCCGGGTAGCCTGGAGCAGGGCGGATGCCGGTGTATTGCTCTTTGATCAGCGCCTCGTTGTCGAGCGTCTCGTCCTTGGCGTAGCCCCAGTAATCTTTACGCACCTGTTGGTGCAGCCACTCGGCACAGGCCTCGGCCAGGCGGTCGGCCAGGGCCTTGACCATGATCGAGTTGTAGTCGTCGCCCGCATCCTGATAGGCCTTGGCCACTTCTTCGGCGCCGATCCCGGCGGTGGTGATGAAGCCCCCCACATAGTCGGTCACGCCGCTGTCCTTGGGCGCAACGAAGTCGGCCAGGGAGAAGTTCGGTTTGCCATCAGTCTTGATGATCTGCTGGCGCAAGTGATGCAGCTTGGCCAATGGCTTGCCGTCATCGCCGTAGACTTCGATGTCATCGTCGCGCACCTGATTGGCCGGCCAGAAACCGAACACCGCTCGGGCGCTGATGAGTTTTTCGTCGATCAGCTTGGCGAGCATTTCCTGGGCATCGGCGTACAGCGCGGTGGCGGCTTCACCGACCACTTCGTCCTTGAGGATGCGCGGGAATTTGCCGGCCAGGTCCCAGGAGATGAAGAACGGCGTCCAGTCGATGTATTCGGCCAGCACCTTCAGGTCGATGTTGTCCAGCACCTTGGCGCCAGTGAACGTCGGTTTGACAGGTTCATAGCTGCCCCAGTCGAACTGCGGCTTCTTGGCGATGGCCACCGGGTAGCTCAGGCGCTCGGTACGGGCGCTGCGGTTGGCGGTGCGCTCGCGAACGTCGATGTATTCCAGGCGAGTCTTCTCGACGAAACCGGCCTTCAATTCCTTGGACAGCAGTTGCGTCGCCACGCCCACAGCGCGGGAGGCATCGGTGACGTAGATCACTGCGTCGTTGCTGTATTTCGGCTCGATCTTCACCGCCGTGTGCGCCTTGGAGGTGGTCGCGCCACCGATCATCAGCGGCAGATGGAAGTCCTGACGCTGCATCTCGCGGGCCACGTGAACCATTTCGTCCAGCGAAGGCGTGATCAAACCGGACAGGCCGATGATGTCGCATTTCTGTTCTTTGGCGACTTGCAGGATCTTCTCTGCCGGCACCATCACGCCAAGGTCGACGATGTCATAGCCGTTACAGCCCAGCACCACGCCAACGATGTTCTTGCCGATGTCGTGTACGTCGCCCTTGACCGTGGCCATCAGGATCTTGCCCTTGGCTTCCGGCTTGTCGCCTTTTTCCAGCTCGATGAACGGGATCAGGTGGGCCACGGCCTGCTTCATCACGCGGGCGGACTTCACCACTTGCGGCAGGAACATTTTACCGGCGCCGAACAGGTCGCCGACGATGTTCATGCCGGACATCAGCGGGCCTTCGATCACTTCGATCGGGCGCGCAAAGGACTGACGCGACTCTTCGGTGTCTTCCACGATGTGGGTGGTGATGCCCTTGACCAGCGCATGCTCCAGACGCTTGTTGACGTCCCAGTTGCGCCACTCTTCGGTCTCGGCTTCCTTGACGCTGCCGTCGCCCTTGTACTTGTCGGCGATGGCGAGGAGGGCGTCGGTGCCTTCCGGGGTGCGGTTGAGGATCACGTCTTCGACGGCGTCGCGCAGCTCGGCCGGAATCTGGTCGTAGATCTCCAGTTGGCCGGCGTTGACGATACCCATGGTCAGGCCGTTGCGGATCGCATACAGCAGGAACACCGAGTGAATTGCCTCACGCACCGGGTTGTTGCCACGGAACGAGAACGACACGTTCGACACGCCGCCGGAAGTCAGGGCGTACGGCAGTTCGTCGCGGATGTAGGCGCAGGCGTTGATGAAGTCCACAGCGTAGTTGTTGTGTTCTTCGATGCCGGTGGCCACGGCGAAGATGTTCGGGTCGAAGATGATGTCTTCCGGCGGGAAGCCGACTTCGTTGACCAGAATGTCGTATGAGCGTTTGCAGATTTCTTTCTTGCGCGCTTCGGTGTCGGCCTGGCCAGCTTCATCGAAGGCCATCACCACCACCGCGGCGCCGTAGCGCTTGCACAGTTTGGCGTGATGAATGAACTGCTCGACGCCTTCTTTCATGCTGATCGAGTTGACGATGCCCTTGCCCTGGATGCACTTGAGGCCGGCTTCGATCACTTCCCACTTGGAGGAGTCGATCATGATCGGCACGCGGGAGATGTCCGGTTCACCGGCAATCAGATTGAGGAAGGTCACCATGGCCTTCTTCGAATCGAGCATCCCTTCGTCCATGTTGATGTCGATCACCTGGGCGCCGGCTTCGACCTGCTGCAGGGCGACTTCCAGGGCTTCGGTGTAGTTGTCTTCACGGATCAGACGGGCGAATTTGGCGGAACCGGTGATGTTGGTGCGCTCGCCGACGTTGACGAACAACGAGCTGCGATCAATGGTGAACGGTTCCAGGCCCGACAGGCGGCAGGCCTTGGGGATGTCCGGAATCTCGCGCGGCGCATAGCCGGCCACCGCTTTGGCGATGGCTTCGATGTGGCCCGGCGTGGTGCCGCAGCAGCCGCCGACGATGTTCAGGAAGCCGCTTTGGGCGAACTCTTCGATGACCTTGGCGGTTTGGGCCGGCAGTTCGTCGTACTCGCCGAATTCGTTCGGCAGGCCGGCGTTCGGGTGCGCGGAAACGTGGGTGTTGGCCTTGTTCGACAGTTCTTCCAGGTACGGACGCAACTCGCTGGCCCCGAGGGCGCAGTTCAGGCCGACCGAAATTGGTTTGGCGTGGGCCACGGAGTTCCAGAACGCTTCGGTGGTCTGACCCGACAGTGTGCGGCCGGAGGCATCGGTGATGGTGCCGGAGATCATGATCGGCAACTCGACGCCCAGTTCTTCGAACACGCCTTGCACGGCGAAGATCGCCGCTTTGGCATTGAGGGTATCGAAGATGGTTTCGATCAGGATCAGGTCGGCACCGCCTTCGATCAGGCCTTTGGTGGCTTCGGTGTAGTTCTCCACCAGCTCATCGAAGGTCACGTTGCGGTAGCCAGGGTTGTTGACGTCGGGCGACAGCGAGCAGGTGCGGCTGGTCGGGCCGAGTACCCCAGCGACGAAACGCGGCTTGTCCGGGTTCTCGAGAGTTTTCGCATCGGCAATCTTGCGGGCCAGGCGAGCGCCTTCTACGTTCAATTCGTAGGCGAGTTCCTCCATGCCGTAATCGGCCATGGAAATCCGGGTGGCGTTGAAGGTGTTGGTTTCCAGAATGTCGGCGCCGGCGTCCAGATAGGCCTTCTCAATGCCGCCAATCACGTCGGGGCGGGTCAGCACCAACAGGTCGTTGTTGCCTTTGACATCGCTCGGCCAGTCGGCGAAGCGTTTGCCACGGTAATCCTGCTCCTCGAGCTTGTAGCTCTGGATCATCGTACCCATGCCGCCATCGAGAATCAGGATGCGCTCTTTGAGGGCGTGCTTGAGAGCTTGAAGGCGAACGCTGCGATCGGACATTTGGACTACTCGGTAAGGCCATGACGAAGGGCCGGAATGATAACAAACCTGTGCGCTTTTGGAGCATGTACGGGTTTTGCATGAATATCGCTCATGTTGGTGCGCAGGCCAGACCGGTAGAATCGCGGCGTTTTCTCATGATCAGGACCAGGGATATGTCGTATCGCGTCGTCACCAGCCTATTGATGCTGTTTTTAAGCGGGGGCGCCGCTGCGCAAGGACCAGACATTTCCTACGTCCGGGACATCCAACCGATCTTCACTGAAAAGTGCGTGGCCTGCCATGCCTGCTACGACTCCGCCTGTCAGCTCAATCTGGGCAGTGGTGAAGGGGTGGCCCGAGGTGCAACCAAGGCGCCCGTTTATGATGGCGAACGCAGACAGGCCGCAGCGCCGACCCGACTTTTTTATGACGCCTTTGGCAAACGCGCCTGGCAGCAAAAAGGCTTTTATTCGGTGCTCGACGCCCAAGGCAGTCAGGCGGCGCTGATGGCGCGCATGCTCGAACTGGGCCACAAAACCCCGTTGCAACCCAACGCCAAATTGCCGGAAGACATCGTCCTGGGCCTGAACCGGGAGAACATGTGCGCCATGCCGGCGGAGTTCGACGGCTATGCCAGCTCCCACCCCAAAGAAGGCATGCCGCTGGCGGTCACCGGCCTGACCGATCAGCAATACCAGACATTGCAACGCTGGCTGGCCTCCGGCGCGCCGATCGATGAGCAGGGCTTGGTGCCCAGCGCCAAGGAAGCGTTGCAGGTGGTGCAGTGGGAAAACCTGCTCAACGCGCCGGGTGCCCGGGAAAGCCTGGTGGGACGCTGGTTGTTCGAGCACTGGTTTTTGGCGCACCTCTATTTCAAGGACGGCGAGCCGGGGCATTTCTTTCAGTGGGTACGTTCGCGCACACCGACGGGCCAGCCCATTGATTTGATCAACACTCGCCGTCCGAATGACGATCCGGGCACTCAGGTCTATTACCGTTTATGGCCGGTGCAAGGCGTGATCGTGCACAAGACCCACATCACCTATCCGCTCAGCGCGGCGAAGATGGCGCGGATCAAAAGCCTGTTCTACAGCGGCAACTGGCAGGTCAACGCGCTGCCGGGTTATGGGCCGGAACGACGGGCCAATCCGTTTACGACCTTTGAGGCCATCCCGGCTCAGGCGCGTTACCAGTTCATGCTCGATAACGCCGAATATTTCGTGCGCACCTTTATTCGCGGCCCGGTCTGCCGTGGCCAGATCGCCACCGACGTGATCCGCGACAACTTCTGGGCGCTGTTCCAGGCTCCGGAGCATGACCTCTATATCACCGACCCGAATTATCGCGGCCAGGCCACGCCGTTGCTGGCGATGCCAGGGCAGAACGATGACGTCGGCAGTGTCCTGAGCCTGTGGCGCGACTACCGTGACAAACGCAACGAATACGAGGCCCTGCGCCGGGACAGCTACGCCGACCTGCCAGCCCCGAGCTGGTCGACCCTGTGGGCCGGCAATGACAACGCGCTGCTGAGCATCTTCCGGCATTTCGACAGCGCCTCGGTGAACAAAGGCCTGATCGGTGACGTTCCGCAAACCATCTGGCTGTTCGATTACCCGTTGCTGGAACGCACGTATTACCAGTTGGCAGTCAACTTCGATGTATTTGGCAACGTATCCCATCAGGCCCAGACCCGGCTGTACTTCGACCTGATTCGCAATGGTGCCGAGCAGAACTTTTTGCGTCTGATGCCGGCCGACTCACGGGACGGCTACCTCGACGATTGGTACCAGAACGGCGGAAAGCTCAAGATGTGGCTGGATTACGAGTACATCGACAACGACAAACCCACGGCACTGACGCTGAGCGAGAAGGACCCGAAACGCGATTTCGCCCTGCAATTGCTGGCCCGGTACGGCGAACTCAATGCCAACCCCGACCCGATCAACCGCTGCGACGGTGCCTACTGCTCGCGGCCGAACATCGATCTGGCATTGCAGAACGCCGAACAGGCCTTGAGCCGCCTGGCTTCACGTCCGTCTGCGGGGCTGAAGGTCATCGATCAATTGCCAGAAGCCACGATGCTGCGCATCGAGACTCAAAGCGGCAAGCGCGGGGTCTATAGCCTGCTGCGCAACCGGGCCCACAGCAACGTGGCGTTCCTGCTGGGGGAGTCGCGGCGCTATCAGCCGGGGCTCGATACGTTGACAATTTATCCGGGTGTACTCAGCAGCTACCCGAACTTCATGTTCAACATTCCAGCCGGCCAAGTGCCCGCTTTCGTTGATGCGATGGAAACCGCGAAGGACGCTGCCAGTTTCGAGAAAATCGTCGAACGCTGGGGCATTCGCCGCAGCCATCCGCAGTTCTGGCAATATTTCCATGATCTGAGTCGCTATATCCACGACACCGACCCTGTGGAGGAGGGCGTGCTGGACATGAATCGCTACGAGAATCTCTGAGGTGCCTGCTATTCCGTGTGGGAGTGGGTCTGTGGCGAGGGGGCTTGCCCCCGTTGGGCGGCGAAGCAGCCCCAAAATATCTGATGTCCCAAAGATCTTGTGAGTGCTACGCACTCAAACGGGGGCAAGCCCCCTCGCCACGGGCCCGCTCTCACATTGGATCAGCGCATCTTTCCCGACAAAAATACTAGGACTTTGTCCGGCGCGATGATTGGCGTAAACTGCGTCCAAGCCTGCGAGGAGTTTCCATGACCGCTATTACCATTACCGACGCCGCCCACGATTACCTGGCTGATCTGCTCTCCAAGCAGAACACCCCGGGTATCGGCATCCGCGTCTTTATCACCCAGCCTGGCACCCAGTACGCCGAAACCTGCATTGCCTACTGCAAGCCGGGCGAAGAAAAACCTGAAGACACGGCGCTGGGGCTTAAAAGCTTCACCGCGTACATCGATCACTTCAGCGAAGCCTTCCTGGACGATGCGGTAGTCGACTACGCCACCGACCGCATGGGCGGCCAACTGACCATCAAGGCGCCAAACGCCAAAGTACCGATGGTCAACGCCGACAGCCCGGTCAACGAGCGTATCAACTACTACCTGCAAACCGAAATCAACCCGGGGCTGGCCAGCCACGGCGGTCAGGTCAGCCTGATCGATGTGGTTGAAGACGGCATTGCCGTGCTGAAATTCGGCGGCGGTTGCCAAGGCTGCGGCCAGGCAGACGTCACCCTGCGCGAAGGCATCGAGCGCACCTTGCTCGAGCGCATTCCCGAGCTCAAGGGCGTTCGTGACGTGACCGACCACACGCAGAAAGAAAACGCCTACTACTAAGGTGTTCGCTGCGACATAAAAAAACGGTGCCCGTGAGCACCGTTTTTTTTGATCGTTCCCACGCTCTGCGTGGGAATGCCTCAACGGACGCTCTGCGTCTGCTCTTGGGACGCGGAGCGTCCCGGGCTGCATTCCCACGCAGAGCGTGGGAACGATCATCTCAGGGTCTGTAGAGGTGCGCATGCCCCGCGCGATACAGCGACGATTCACTGAAGTGATCGCTGCCCAACACCCGGCCCACCAGAATCAGCGCCGTGCGGCGAAATCCCTTGGCTTGAACCTTCTCGGCAATATCCGCCAGCGTCCCCACGACCCAGTCCTGATCCGGCCAGGTCGCCCGATGAATCACCGCGATCGGGCAATCGGCGCCGTAGTGCGGCAGCAATTCAGCAAGGATCTTCTCCAGATGATTGACCCCGAGGTGGATCGCCATGGTCGCCCCATGCTGCGCCAGACTGCCCAGCTCTTCACCGGCCGGCATCGCGGTCTTGTCGGCGTAGCGGGTCAGAATCACGCTTTGTGACACGTCCGGCAAGGTCAGTTCAGCACCCAAAAGCGCCGCGCAGGCGGCGGTGGCGGTGACGCCGGGAATGATTTCAAAAGGGATGTCGAGTTCACGCAAATAGCGAATCTGCTCGCCAATCGCGCCGTACAGGCTCGGATCACCGGAATGCACCCGGGCCACGTCCTGGCCGTTGGCATGGGCGTTCTTGATCAGCTCGATGATCTGTTCCAGATGCAATTCGGCGCTGTTGACCACCTGTTCGGCGCGGTGGCCGTCCAGTACAGCGGCGGGGACCAGGGAGCCTGCATAGATGATGACCGGGCAGCTACGAATCAGCCGCTGGCCTTTGACGGTGATCAGTTCCGGGTCGCCGGGGCCTGCGCCAATGAAGTAGACGGTCATCGTCGTTTCCTGTCAGAAAAAGGGTATGGGCACGCTTCAGATGAAGATTGCTCATGATCGAAGGCGGGGATTATCGGGGATTTTACGCGGCGCTGGCCAATGCAAGGGTGGCCTGGGCGTATTTTTGTCGTGGAATCAGCAACTTTGCCGGTCCCTGAGCCAACTGTTCGGCCAGTGCCAGCGCGGCACTTTCCGCTACGCCGTAACAGCCGGTGCGTTCGAACGCGATGTCCGAGTGGTGGCTGAGTTGCGGTTCATAACCGGCCAATTGTTCGCTGCTGAAATACATCAACGGCAATGCCAGTTGTTCGGCCAGTTCGATCAGGGCGGGTTCTTCGCGCTTCAGGTCGATACTGGCCAAGGCCTTGATCTCACGGAGCTCGATTTGATGGGCCTGTAACGCTTGATCAAGCAGCGCCCGCAGCGTGCTGACGGGGCAGCCGCGCTGGCAGCCCAGGCCGACCACCAGGGTCGGCGCTGCGCTGACGTCTGTCATGCGGAGTATTGGCCATCGCTTTTGCGGCGGAACAACCAGGCGCTGATCAGGCCGAGGGCCAGCCAGAACGCCATGTTGGTCAGCTGCGAAGCGATTTTGAACTGCGCTTCCAGGGCTTCGGGAGCGAGCATGGAGTGCACTTCCGGTTGTGGCGCGCCGATGACGTGCGGAGCGGCCAGAATCGCCACGCCGAGGATCTTCATCAGCCAGTGGCGGCTGAACACGATCAGCGCGATGCCGACAGCGGTGGACGCGGCAGTGCCAATCCACCAGATCTGCCGTTGCGCCAGATCCGCCGCGGCAGTGCCCGGCAGCTCAGGTGGCAGGCCGAGGGTTGGCGCCAGCACGAACGTCGCGTAACCCGCCAGGCCCCAAAGCAGGCCCTGAGAGGTACGGCGTGGAGCGCGTAAGGTGTAGAGGCCCGCGAGCATCAGGGCGAAACCCACCGCTACCACCAGATTGCCGCCGGTGGTCGACAGCACGCGCTGCCAGCCGTCTTCAGGCTCCCAGGCTTCGGCATCGTGGGTGTGAGCGGTGACAGCTCCCGCGGCGTGCTCGTGGATTTCAACCGCGGCCGGCTCGGATTTTTCGTAGGTCTCGGCCTGCAGAATCAGCGGAGCCACCCAGAAGCTTTGCAGCAGGGTCAGCAGCAGGGCGGCCAGCAGCCCGGTGAAACCTGCGGTTTGCGCAATACGCTTGATCATGTCAGCAGGTCTCAATGGCACGGGAATGCGGCGCTGTGACGGGTATCGTGCGCGGCGTTGTGCACCGCTTCGATGTGCGAGAAACCGGCGAAATACACAAGGCTGGCGCCAAGAATCGACGCACAAAAAGCGGCGGTCAGGCGTTGGCTCAGGGTAGTGGTGGTGCTGATCGTGCTCTTTTTATCGGTGTTGCTGCCGGTACTGCTGATGATCGACATGGCGCTTCCCTCTGGTCTGTCAGCGGGTGAATAGAGCGCATGAAAACCTCCGTACGCCGGGGCACGCAGAGATTTCGAACAGCGCCCGCCCACCGCGGGTTTGTTATTCAGTGAACGTAAGAGTCACTTTGTGTTGCGGGCCGGTCTCCGGGCTCGCGAGGGGCAGGGCTTGCGCCCAAACCTGCAAGCATCACCTTCCCATGCCATATGACGGGCACAGTGGATCTGACGCTTCACTCGCTTACCGTTGCGGGGGCAGCACCGGACTGACATGGCTTTAGAGTAAAGCACATGATTCACCGGTTTCCCGTTTCACCCTGTGAAGGGCACCCGTAACAAGGCGTGTAGGAGAGCATGGGCGGGGGTTGGGCGTCAATTGGCAAGGGTTCTCGTTTGAGTTGATCGTTCCCACGCTCTGCGTGGGAATGCAGCCCGGGACGCTCCGCGTCCCTTTCACAGCCGAACGCGGAGCGTCCGTTGAGGCATTCCCACGCAGAGCGTGGCAACGATCATCAAGTGATCGCATTCTCCTATAGGACATTGACCCGCCCCCACACGATGCGTAGCCTTGCGCTTTCGAGGTTCTTCGGCGTCTGCCGAAGCTAAGAAGGGAACGCGGTCGATGCCGCGGCTGCCCCCGCAACTGTGAACGGTGATGTTCGCTGCCACGCCACTGCAAGCCCTGATCCATCAGGTTCGCGGGAAGGCGCAGCAAACGCCAGTCGAACGATTGGCACACCGTCAGCCAGGAGACCTGCCTCGACACAGATTCTCACTACAACCGGGCGGGGTGATCCGGTGGCGGAACTCTTGCGCGCGTGCATCCGCCGCTGCGATTGTCGTCCCGTATGCCCGCCACCTTGCCAAAGGGCATCCGATGAAAACACTGGCCAAACTCCCCGTCACCATCGTTACCGGCTTCCTCGGCTCGGGCAAAACCACTTTGCTGCGCCACATGCTCGACAACGCCCAGGGCCGTCGCATCGCAGTGATCGTCAATGAGTTCGGCGAGCTGGGCATCGACGGCGAAATCCTCAAGCAGTGCTCGATCGGTTGCACCGAAGAAGAAGCCAACGGCCGCGTTTACGAACTGGCCAACGGCTGCCTGTGCTGCACGGTTCAGGAAGAATTCTTCCCGGTGATGCGCGAACTGGTCGCGCGGCGCGGCGACCTTGACCATATCCTGATCGAAACTTCGGGCCTGGCCCTGCCAAAACCTTTGGTTCAAGCCTTCCAATGGCCAGAAATCCGTAGCGCCTGCACGGTTGACGCGGTGATCACCGTGGTCGACAGCCCGGCCGTCGCTGCTGGCACCTTCGCGGCGTTCCCGGATCAGGTCGATGCCCAGCGCAAACTCGACCCGAACCTGGACCACGAATCGCCGCTGCACGAGCTGTTCGCCGACCAACTGGC
Source organism: Pseudomonas sp. TE12508 (assembly GCF_056279485.1). NCBI lineage: Bacteria > Pseudomonadati > Pseudomonadota > Gammaproteobacteria > Pseudomonadales > Pseudomonadaceae > Pseudomonas > Pseudomonas sp. TE12508. The sequence goes on from NZ_JBWCCN010000009.1 coordinate 210,370, forward strand.
CAGCGCCGACCTGGTGATCCTCAACAAGGCCGACCTGATCAGCGCTGAAGACCTGGCCCGCGTGCGCCTGGAAGTCGCCGAAGAACTGCCGCCAGCGGTGAAAGTCATCGAAGCCAGCAGCGGTCGTCTGCCACTGGACGTGCTGATCGGCCTCGGTGCCGGTTCTGAAGAACACATCGACAGCCGCCACAGCCATCACGATCATCACCATGAAGGCGAAGACGACCACGACCACGACGCATTCGATTCCATCTCGATCGAGCTGCCACAAGCCGACGAAAGCCTGCTGATGGATGCACTGACTCAATTGGTGGTCCAGCACGGCATCCTTCGGGTCAAAGGTTTTGCAGCGGTGCCGAACAAGCCGATGCGCCTGCTGATCCAGGGCGTGGGCACGCGTTTCGACAAGCACTTCGACCGTCAGTGGGGCGCTGAAGAAGCACGCACCACGCGTCTGGTGTTGATCGGTCAGGATCTGGACGCCGCTGCGCTCGAAGCGCAATTGCGCGCTGCGCTCAGCGTTTAAACCATGCACCTGCTCAGGACCCAGCCCGGCGGTTTCGTGTCGGATGACAACATCGCCGACCTTGGACAAACTCCCGCCGAGCTGGTGATCCTGTGCAGCGGCGATTCCAGCCTGGCGTTGCTTGCCGAAGCGGCGCAGCAGTTGCCCGACGATTACCCGAGCGTACGCCTGGCCAACCCGATGCAGGTGCAGAATCACGCCTCGGTCGATCTCTACGTCGACGAAGTGCTGCGCCACGCCAAGGTGATTCTGATCTCGCTGCACGGCGGCATCGCCTATTGGCGTTATGGCATTGAGCGTCTGGTGGAGTTGTCCGAGCGCGGCGTGCAGTTGATTCTGGTGCCGGGGGATGATCGCCCGGACCCGGAACTCAGTGACCTGAGCACCGTAGCCGCGCAAGACCGCGATCGGCTCTGGCACTTCCTGCGTCAGGGCGGCATGGCCAACGCACTCGACCTGTTTCGCTGCCTCGCCAATCGCTGGCTGGATCGCGACTACTCATGGTCCGAGCCGCAAACCCTGCCACGCACGGCGATTTACCACCCGCACAAAAGCCCCGCTGAGTTGAGCGATTGGCAAGCCGACTGGCAAGCTGATCAGCCGGTGGCGGCGGTGCTGTTTTACCGCTCGCATTTGCAGGCGGCGAACACTGGTTTCATCGATATTTTCTGCCAGCGTTTGCAGGCGGCGGGGTTGAACCCATTGCCGATTGCGCTGGCCAGTTTGAAAGAGCCCGGCTGCCTGACGGTGGTCGAGGACTTGCTGGATGAAGTCGAGGCGGGGGTGATTCTCAACACCACCGGTTTCGCCCAATCCAGCCCCGAAGCGCCACATCTTCGACCGTTTCGCCGCAATATTCCGGTGATCCAGGCGATCTGCGCCCAGGACAATGAACCCGGTTGGCGCGCCAGCGAACAAGGCCTCGGCCCCCGCGACCTGGCGATGCACATCGCACTGCCGGAGCTGGACGGGCGGATCATCAGTCGGCCGATCAGCTTCAAGGATCTGGCCTGGCGCAGTGAGCGCAGTCAGTCCGACGTGGTCTGCTACCGGCCGCAACCTGAGCGCATGGATTTTGTCGCCGAACTGGCGCGGCGCTGGATCGATCTGGCGCGAGTGCCCAACGGCGAAAAACGCATCGCCCTGATCCTCGCTAACTACCCGACTCGCGATGGGCGCATCGGCAACGGCGTCGGCCTCGATACTCCGGCTGCGGCATTGAACATCCTCCGTGCCCTGCACGCCGAAGGTTATCCGCTGCCGGCCGAGTTGCCGGACAGCGGCACCGCGCTGATCCAGCAATTGCTCGGCGGCGTCAGCAATGACCTCGACACCCTCGACCAGCGTCCCTGTCATCAAAGCCTCGCGCTGGACGACTACTACCTGATGTTCAACGCCTTGCCCGAGGCCAATCGCCAAGCCGTGCTGGAACGTTGGGGCTCGCCCGAAAGCGATCCAATGTTCCGTGGCGGACGAATGATGATTGCCGGTCTGCGCTTCGGCCTGACCTTTGTTGGCATTCAACCGGCCCGGGGTTATCAGGTTGACCCGAGCGCGGTCTATCACGACCCCGACCTGGTGCCGCCTCACGGTTATCTGGCGTTCTACTTCTGGTTGCGCAACACCTACGGCGCTCACGGCGTGATCCATGTGGGCAAGCACGGCAACCTCGAATGGCTGCCGGGCAAAGGCGTCGGGCTGTCGGAAAACTGCTGGCCGGATGCGTTGCTCGGGCCGCTGCCGAACATCTATCCGTTCATCGTCAACGACCCGGGCGAGGGCGCCCAGGCCAAACGCCGTACGCAGGCTGTGATCATCGATCACCTGATGCCACCGCTGACCCGCGCCGAAACCTACGGTCCGCTGCGCAATCTCGAATTGTTGGCCGACGAATATTACGAAGCGCAATTGCTCGATCCACGCCGCGCCCGGGAACTGCAGCGCGATATTCTGCAACTGGTGCGCGACACGCACATCGACCGTGAACTGCAACTGGACGAGAAGCTCGACAGCGATGCCGATGCGGCGATCTGGTTGCCGCGTCTGGATACGTACCTGTGCGACTTGAAGGAGTCACAGATCCGCGATGGCCTGCACGTGTTTGGCGAGTCGCCAGCGGGGCGGTTGCGCATCGACACCTTATTGGCCTTGCTGCGTATTCCTCGCGGCGATGGACGAGGGGCGCAATCGAGCTTGCTGCGGGCGCTGGCCAAGGCGTTTGTGTTGGGTTTCGATCCGCTGGATTGCGTTTTGGCCGAGACCTGGAGCGGACCTCGACCGGAGGCATTGCTGTCGGTCAGCGATGAACTTTGGCGTACGGCGGGGGATACCCGTGAACGTCTGGAGCTGTTCGCCGCGCAGCTGATTGAACAGACTTTGAGTCCCGAGGTCGAGCTACTGAACCATCCTCAAGCCATGCCCGGCCGCGGCGGGAGCAAGCTCCCTCGCCACAAAGGCCCGCTCCCACAGGAGGCAGGTTGGTCTGAAGTGAACGCCATCATCGACAGCCTGCGCGAAGTCGTTGCCCCACGTCTGGACGCCTGCGGCCCAGCGGAAATGCGCGGCCTGCTGGACGCCCTCAGTGGTCGATTCGTCCCGGCCGGGCCTAGCGGCGCGCCGAGTCGCGGCCGTCTGGACGTGCTGCCCACCGGGCGCAATTTCTATTCGGTGGATGTGCGCAACCTGCCGACCACCACCGCGTGGCGCATCGGCTTCCAGTCCGCGAACCTGATTCTTGAGCGGCACTTGCAGGACCACGGCGATCACTTGCGGCAGCTCGGTCTGTCGGTCTGGGGCACCGCGACCATGCGCACCGGCGGCGATGACATCGCCCAGGCCATGGCGCTGATGGGCGTGCGTCCGGTCTGGGCGACTGGCAGTCAACGGGTCGACGACTTCGAAATTCTGCCGTTGAGTTTGCTGGACCGCCCACGGGTGGACGTGACCTTGCGCGTCTCCGGATTTTTCCGCGATGCCTTTGCCAACCTGATCCGGCTGTTTGACGCCGCCGTGCAAGCGGTCGCCGCGCTGGATGAACCGGATGATCTCAACCCGTTGGCGGCCAAGGTCCGCGCTGAGCGGCAAGCGCTGCTGGAGTCCGGTCTGGATGAAGACGCTGCGCGGCGGCAAGCCGGCTGGCGCATCTTCGGGGCCAAACCGGGTGCTTACGGAGCAGGCGTGCAGGGCGCCATCGACGGTCGTCTGTGGCAAAGCCGCGACGACCTGGCCGAGGTTTACCTGAACTGGGGAGGCTACGCTTACGGCGGCTCTGACGAAGGCACCGCCGCCCGCGAACAGTTCGCCCAACGTCTGAGCCAGGTGCAGGCGGTGCTGCAAAACCAGGACAACCGCGAACACGACTTGCTCGATTCCAACGACTATTACCAGTTCCAGGGAGGCATGCTGGCGGCTGTCGAAAGCCTTAGCGGTGAAGTGGCGGCGAGCTATCATGGCGACCACAGTCAGCCGGACTTGCCGAAGATTCGCACGTTGAAGGAAGAGCTGAACCGGGTGATCCGTTCCCGAGCGGCCAATCCGAAATGGATCGACGGGGTCAAGCGTCATGGCTATAAAGGCGCGTTCGAACTGGCGGCGACGGTCGATAACCTGTTTGCGTTCGACGCCACCACGCAGTTGATCGACGACCACCAATATGCGTTGCTGGCGGATGCCTATTTGCTCGATCCAGCGACCCGGGAGTTTGTCCGCGAACACAATCCCCATGCCTTGCGCGACATGACCGAACGCATGCTGGAAGCGCAGCAGCGGGGGATGTGGAAAGAACCGGGTGAGTACCGCGAGGCGCTGGAGAATTTGTTGCTGGACATAGAAGAAGACGGGTAACCAAGAGACGGATCGTTCCCACGCGCAGCAAAGGAATGCAGCCCGGGACGCTCCGCGTCCCTTCCAGAGCCGAACGCGGAGCGTCCGTTGAGGCATTCCCACGCAGAGCGTGGGAACGATCACACCACCGACCACAATGAGTAATGCCACATGACCGACACCCCCCATTTCCCGCTCTCCGCCGTGGTCGGCGCCGATGACTTGAAGCTCGCGCTGTACCTGACCGCCATCGATCCAAAAATCGGTGGCGTACTGATCGAAGGCCCGCGCGGCATGGCCAAATCCACCCTGGCCCGGGGTTTGGCGGACCTGTTGGCCAGCGGTCAATTCGTCACCTTGCCCCTGGGTGCCACCGAAGAACGGCTGGTGGGCACCCTCGATCTGGACGCGGCCCTGAGCGAGGGTCGCGCACAGTTTTCCCCCGGCGTACTGGCCAAGGCCGACGGCGGCGTGTTGTATGTCGATGAAGTCAATCTGCTGCCCGATCACCTCGTGGACTTGCTGCTCGACGTCGCCGCCAGCGGCACCAACCTGATCGAGCGCGACGGGATTTCCCATCGGCATTCGGCGAAGTTTGTGCTGATCGGCACCATGAACCCCGAAGAGGGCGAGCTGCGTCCGCAATTGCTCGACCGCTTTGGTTTGAATGTCGCCCTCAGTGGCCACACCGCACCCGCCGAGCGCGGTCAGATCATCCGTCGTCGACTGGATTTCGACAGCGACCCGCAAGGGTTCTGCGCCGAGTGGGAAAGCCAGCAACACGCACTGCGCGAGCGCTGCCAAAAGGCGCGCTCGGCACTGGCGAACATTCCCCTCGACGATGCCGCGCTGGCGCAGATCACCGAGCGCTGCTTTGCTGCCGGCGTCGATGGCCTGCGAGCCGATCTGGTCTGGCTACGTGCAGCTCGGGCTCATGCGGCCTGGCGCGGAGCGAATGCCATTGGCGAAGAAGATATCGACGCGGTCGCCGAGTTTGCCTTGCGCCATCGTCGTCGCGAACAATCGCCACCGGCGCCGCACCAATCACCCGCAGCACAGCCCTCCAATCAGAACCCCAACCCGAGCGAAGGTCAGGGCCAGTGGGGCGAAATGCCCGCCCAGGCGCTGCCGGTCGGCGCACGACGTGAAGTACCGAGCTGGCCAAAAAAGCCCTAGGCATTCGCCCTCGATCGGACGCGGGGGCGAATGCCAGACCCCGTGCAGGACGGCTGGATCACGGTAAACAGGGCAAGCGTCACGCAGCCCTGAGCGGATCGATCAATTGGCCCGGCACCTTGCTCAATGGTCGACCGCGTCAACGCGACGATGTGCTGTTTCATCTGCGCACCCGCAGCCCTCATGAATTATGGCTGGTGATCGTCGATGCCTCGGCCTCGACCCGGCGTCATCAAGCGTTGAGCGATGCCAAGGGCTTGTTGGCGCAACTGTTCGACGATGCCTATCGACAGCGTGCGCGCTTGGCGTTGCTGACCGCCAGCGGCCATGTGCCGAAGTGGCAGGTGCAAGGTTTGAAAGCCTCCGCTGGCTTGCGCGACTGGCTCGACGGGCTCGGGGCCGGCGGCGGTACGCCGATGCTGGCGGCGCTGGGCGAGGCGGGGCGCTGGTTGGCGGCTCGGCAAAAACGTTTTCCGGCAGAGCAGCAACGGCTGTTGTTGGTGACGGATGGACGACTGAAGGAATGGTCGGCGTTGCCGGCGCTGGATTGCCCCGGGCTGCTGATCGACATCGAGCGCGGGCCGATTCATCTTGGCCGGGCCAAGGTGTTGGCAGCACAGCTGCAGGTTGATTATCGACATATCGATGAGCTGATTTCAGGTTGAGTTTTGTGCTGACAGTATTGACCCCATCGCGAGCAGGCTCGCTCCCACATTGGAATGCGTTTCTCTGTGGGAGCGAGCCTGCTCGCGATGGCATCACTTGGGTGTTGGATAATCATGTTTACCCCGCATCGCTGCCCTATGCTCTGTAAGCAAGCCAATCACAGGAGTGACCCATGCGCGTTCTAGCCCGCAACGATCAGGACGATTTCCGCGTCAAAGCCTACGCTGGCACCAACGGCGTGTTGCTGGCGATCGACCTGGCCGAACACCGTCGCAAAGGCCTGCTGGGTTTCGCCATCGAAAAACAGCAAGGCAACAAACCCTGGCTGTTTCTGTTCAACAGCCTGACCTTCCCCGGCAAGGCTCATACGTTCCCCCAGTTTCACGCCACCCCCAGCGATACCGCGCCGTTGCAGAAATTTCGCTGGGCCGATTACGCGGTCAATCCGGGCGTGACGATCCATTATCGGGTTCACCTGGCCTACGGCACCGCCGATGCGCCGCAGCTGGGTGAGTTTCTGGAAGTGACGCTCACCACCGACAATGGTCTTCCAGCGGGCCAGAACGTTATTTTCAACCGGGCGGTGGCCGCGAGTCAGGCCTTCCAGCGCAAATTCGCCGACCTCGATGCGCAGCTCAGCGCCAACAAGAAACTGCCCATCGAAGAATGGCCCGACGCTCCACGGCAATGGCTGGAAAATGGTCTGCTCGCACGTTTGCTGGGGTTCATCGAACGGGCCGAGGATGGCCGGTGGGCGCTGGACATCGCGATCTATGAATACCAGTTGCAGGTGATCGTCGATGCGGTGAACGCTGCGTTTGAGCGCGGCGTAAAGGTTCGGGTTTTGTACCACGCCCAGCCGGACGAAGACACCACGGCGCTGAACGAAGCCAGCCTGGAAAAAATTCCGGCAGCGAACAAGCGCGGGCGGGTCACTCACAACATTTTTCACAACAAGTTCATGGTCCTGAGCCGGCTCGACGCAGCGGGGCAGCATCGGCCCGAAGCGGTACTGTGTGGCAGCACCAATTTCACCGCCAACGGCGTTTATCGTCAGGCCAACGTGGTGCATGTACTGGACGACGCCCGGATCGGCGCCAGTTATCTGCAAACCTTCGAACAGGTCTGGGCCGCGCCGGCAGATGTCGGCGCCACCCGGGAATGGCTCACGGAAAACAATCCGATGCAGCCGGAGCAGGCGCTGTTCGCCGGCTTCTCCCCGCGCTCGGGCCAGGGCGACTTGCGTGAGTTCGTCGAAATCATCAACGCCGCCAAAAAAGACCTGCTGTTTGTCACGGCGTTTGCCTTGCCGGACGAAGTGCTCAACGCATTGCTCGGCCTGCCCCACGACGACATCTTGCGTTACGGCCTGCAAAACACCGTCAGCAGCATCACCGGTTTCCACGCTGATCGCACCGCTCAATTTGCCGCCACCGCGCTGCTCAATACCGGCCTGGAAGGCTGGCTCAAGGAAAACATGAAAGGCCAGAAGGGCAGACTGCTGGTGCATACCAAAGCCATCGTTGTCGACTTCACCAGCGACGCACCGACGATCATCAGCGGCAGCCACAACCTGAGTGAGGCGGCCAGTAACGGCAATGATGAGAACTTCCTGATCATCCGTGGCAACACCGACCTAGCCGATCGTTACGGGCTGGAACTGCTGCGTTTTTACGAGCATTACCGGTTCCGCTACTTCGCAAAAAAACTACAACTCAAACAGGTCCGGCCGTTGGCGCCGGATGACAGCTGGACCGATGACTATTACCGCGAGGGCGATCTGCGCATGTTGTCGCGGTTGCGCTTTGCCGGACGATAAACAGCCCGGCGGGCTAATGCTGGTCACGGAACCTGTGGGAGCGGGCTTGCTGTGGTGAGGGGGCTTGCCCCCGTTGGACTGCGTAGCAGTCCCGGAGCTTCTGGTTTTGGGGCCGCTCCGCGACCCAACGGGGGCAAGCCCCCTCGCCACAGCAGGCTCGCTCCCACAGGTTTGATCTTCGGTTATTTGCCCATCGCCTGGCGGTACTGACGGGTACGCCGAGCGATGTACAACTGGTCAAGGATCAATGCCCATACCGCCGAGACTTGCGGTATAGGCTTGCGCCCGCGGCTCAATCGATGGAGCTGAAACTTCACCACGGCCATGTTTGCCAGCGCCGCCAGAGGTTTGCGTTTCCAGCGAATCGGTGGCAACTGCGGGTGGCTGTTCTGGCCTTCACGCCAGCGTTTGACCAGGTTCGGTTCGATGGCCATTGCCGTGCCGATGCCGGCCATGGCGATACCGCTGTCGAGCACTTGTTCGACGATCGCCAACCGCCGTATTCCGCCGGTTACCATGACCGGCATGCTCGCCACACTGGCCAGTTCGCCGGCCATTTCCAGAAAGTACGCTTCTCGCGCCAGGGTTCGACCGTCGCGCGCCTCGCCTTGCATGGCCGGGGCTTCGTAGCTACCGCCAGAGAGCTCCAGCAGATCGATCTGCTGGGCATTGAGCCACTGGATCACTTGCCGGGCGTCGTCGGCATCGAAACCGCCACGTTGGAAGTCCGCGGAGTTGAGCTTCACCGCCACGCAAAATTGCGGCGACACGGACTTGCGAACAGCCCTGAGCACTTCCAGCAGCAGGCGCGCACGATTTTCCAGAGAACCGCCCCAGCGGTCGGTGCGGCGATTGGTCAATGGCGAGAGAAACTGGCTGATCAGATACCCGTGCGCAGCATGGATCTGCACCCCGGTAAAACCGGCCTTTTCCGCCAGGGCGGCGCTGGTGGCGAAGCGTTGAATGACCTCTGCAATGTCGTTCTCGCTCATGGGTTTGGGTTTGGCAAACATCTTCGAAAACCCGCCCAGATCCAGCGCGACCGCCGAAGGTGCCCAGGCTTGCTGGCCGAGGTTGGCCATGGTTTGGCGGCCGGGATGATTGAGTTGCACCCAGAACTGCGCGCCACCGGCCCGGCCGATGGTTGCCCACTGACGAAAGTGTTCGAGGTGTCTCTCGTCTTCCAGCACCACGCCACCGGGGCCGGTCATGGCGCGGCGGTCGATCATCACGTTGCCGCTCAGCAACAACCCGGCTTCGCCGTCGGCCCAGGCTTGATACAGCCGAAACAACTCGCTGGAAGGCGCCTGCCCGGTATCGGCGAGGTTCTCTTCCATCGCGGCTTTGGCGATACGATTGCCGATGGTCTGGCCGTTGGGCAAATTCAACGCTTGGAAGGGCGACATGCTTGACTCCTCATCAGTGAAGCGTAGAGGCTAAGCTTAAAGTTAACTTTAATGTCAAGCGTGCAAACGAGGCCGTGATGAAGATTGGTGAATTGGCGCAACAGAGCGGGTTGAACGCCTCGCGCATTCGTTTTTACGAGGCTCAGGGCCTGATCCGTCAGGTCGAGCGGCAGGCCAACGGCTATCGGCGTTACCCGCCGCAAGTGTTGCAAACCCTGAAAATCATCCAGTGCGCCCAGCAGGCCGGTTTCACTCTCGAAGAGCTGAAGTTGCTGCTACCGGATGCCACGACGGGTGAGGTCAATCACGACGAACTGGTGGCGAGCCTTGGGCGCAAGGTCGAACAGATCGAAGCGATGCAACTGCACTTGGCCCAGAGCAAGGCGCAGTTGCTGGAGGTGATCGAGAGCATCCAGGCGCGGCCCGAGGGCATGGGGTGCGGTGCGAATGCCGAGCGGGTGCTGGCGTCGCTCAAGCAATAGTTCTGATGGCTGCCCAGGATCAAGAGCAAAAGCTTCGCGAGCAAGCCCACAGTTGACCGGGTTGTCCGGATAGACACGGTCTAAATGTGGGAGCGGGCTTGCTCGCGAAGGCGATCGCCCGGACGACTCAAAAATGACTCATGAAACGCATATTCAGCAGCTCCCGCGCCCGAGGCGCGGTGCATAAAGTGCTGAGGGTTTTCTGCAACCACGGCAAGTCATGGTGAGGTTTGCGGGCAACCTGTTTGGGCCTGAGCTTGCCGATGTGTTTTTTGAAATTTTCTTCCAGGGTTTCCCGAGTCCCGATGCCCTTGAGCTTCTTCAGCAACTTCCCCTCCTTGTAGAACAACACAGTGGGTGTGCCAGTGACATCCGGATGCCTGGGGGACTCGCTCGTACTTAGCATGTAGACCTGTGCGTGATCCTTATACTGCTCGGCAATCGTGCGGAAAACCGGCTCGGCCATTTCGCAGGCGTAACAGTTTTTATCGCCGAAATACAGGATCACCGGGCGCCAGGTTTTCAGGGCTTTGCGATAGGCCGGAGCCAGCGTTGATGGGTTAATCATCGAACTCATTGAAATCTCCTTTTCAAAGACAATCGAAGGCCTGTTGACGTTAAAGGAGGCGAGCAGGTGGGTCTACTGTCAGAAATTACAGGTAGGGCTCTGCTTCATTTTGAATCGCTATGGCTTCAGATGTGGTGCAAGTACTCGAGCGTTGTGTCCCACGGTAGCGTTCTCTTATTTGTGCGTTTCGTAACGCCTTCTCGCGCTCACGCGCATCCATCTGATTCAAAACACTTTCCAGACTCCCCAAGATTCCGCCCACATCCTGTGGCACACTTTCTGCTGTCTATTCCGTTGTTACATACCATGTTCCGGTATAGCGGAATAAACACAACTCTGGAGTGCTTGCCATGCATCGCCGACCTTCTTTGTTTAAAGCGTGTGTTTTTCTGTTCGCGGCTTCGGCCGCTGTCATGGGTGCCGCTCAAGCGGCTGACAGCAAACTCGACAGCGTGCTGGCCCGTGGGAAATTGATCGTGGGCACGGGCAGTACCAATGCGCCGTGGCACTTCCAGGGCGCGGATGGCAAGTTGCAGGGTTTTGATATTGATATCGCGCGGATGGTGGCCAAAGGGTTGTTCAACGACCCGAGCAAAGTCGAGTTTGTGGTGCAGTCGTCCGATGCGCGGATTCCGAATCTGCTGACCGACAAGGTCGACATGAGTTGCCAGTTCATCACCGTGACCGCCAGCCGTGCGCAGCAAGTGGCATTCACCCTGCCGTACTACCGCGAAGGCGTCGGCCTGTTGTTGCCGGCCAACAGCAAGTACAAGGAAATTGACGACCTGAAGGCCGCCGGCGATGGCGTTATCGTGGCGGTGCTGCAGAACGTGTACGCCGAAGAACTGGTGCATCAGGCGTTGCCCAAGGCCAAGGTCGATCAGTACGACAGCGTGGATTTGATGTATCAGGCCGTGAACTCCGGTCGCGCCGACGCAGCGGCCACCGATCAGTCGTCGGTGAAATACCTGATGGTGCAGAACCCTGGTCGCTATCGCAGCCCGGCTTATGCGTGGAGCCCGCAAACCTACTCCTGTGCAGTCAAGCGCGGCGATCAGGACTGGTTGAACTTCGTTAACACCGTGCTGCATGAAGGCATGACCGGTGTTGAGTTCCCGACGTATGCGGCGTCGTTCAAGCAGTGGTTCGGTGTAGACCTGCCGACCCCAGCCATCGGTTTCCCCGCTGAATTCAAATGATCCCGTGAGAGCGGGGCGGTTTTAAATCGCCCCGTTCAAGGTACTGCTGACCATGAACTATCAGTTGAATTTTGCCGCCGTCTGGCGCGACTTCGACACCTTGCTGGCGGGGCTCGGTCTGGGCCTTGAGCTGGCGCTGGTGTCGATCGCCATCGGCTGCGTGATCGGCCTGCTGATGGCGTTTGCATTGCTGTCAAAGCACCGCGCATTGCGGGTGCTGGCGTCGGTGTATGTGACGGTGATCCGTAATACGCCGATCCTGGTGTTGATCCTGTTGATCTACTTCGCGTTGCCGAGCTTAGGGGTTCGGCTGGACAAGATCCCGTCGTTCATCATCACCCTGTCGCTGTATGCCGGGGCGTACCTGACCGAAGTGTTCCGCGGCGGGTTGTTGAGCATTCCCAAGGGGCTACGTGAAGCCGGCCTGGCGATCGGGCTCGGTGAGTGGCAGGTCAAGGCGTACATCACCGTGCCGGTGATGCTGCGCAATGTGCTGCCGGCCCTGTCGAACAACTTCATTTCGCTGTTCAAGGACACCTCGCTGGCGGCGGCGATTGCCGTGCCGGAGCTGACCTATTACGCGCGCAAGATCAATGTCGAGAGCTACCGGGTGATTGAAACCTGGCTGGTGACCACAGCGCTCTATGTTGCGGCCTGTTACCTCATTGCCATGATGCTGCGTTACCTCGAGCAGCGTCTGGCGATTCGCCGATAGGAGCCCCCATGTACGAATCCCCCAGTTGGTTGCATGAGTTATGGGTGGCGCGGGAAGTCCTTTGGCAAGGCTTTCTGACCAGTGTGCAGTGCTCGGCGCTGGCGATTTTACTGGGCACGCTGGTCGGCATCGTTGCAGGTCTGGTGCTCACCTACGGCACGTTCTGGATGCGCGCGCCGTTCCGGTTTTACGTCGACATCATTCGCGGCACGCCGGTGTTTGTATTGGTGTTGGCCTGCTTTTACATGGCGCCGGCATTGGGCTGGCAAATCAGCGCATTCGGCGCCGGTACCTTGGGGCTGACGCTGTTTTGCGGCTCCCACGTTGCGGAGATTGTGCGCGGTGCATTGCAAGCGCTGCCCAGTGGCCAGATGGAAGCGAGCAAGGCCATCGGCCTGACGTTTTACCAGGCGCTGGGCTACGTGTTGTTGCCCCAGGCGTTGCGGCAGATCTTGCCGACCTGGGTCAACTCGTCCACCGAGATCGTCAAGGCCTCGACGCTGTTGTCGGTGATCGGTGTTGCCGAGTTGCTGCTCAGCACCCAGCAGATCATCGCCCGGACGTTCATGACCCTGGAGTTTTACCTGTTCGCCGGTTTGCTCTTTTTCGTCATCAACTACGCCATCGAATTATTCGGCCGGCACATTGAAAAGCGGGTGGCTTTGCCATGATACAAGCTCAAGTTTCGACACAGGATCAAGCGCTGCTGGACATCCGCGGCCTGCACAAACAATACGGCCAGCTCGAAGTGCTCAAGGGCGTCGACCTGACGATGCAGCGTGGCAACGTGGTCACGCTGATCGGCTCCAGCGGCTCGGGCAAGACCACGCTGCTGCGCTGCGTGAACATGCTCGAAGAGTTCCAGGGTGGGCAGATTCTGCTCGATGGCGAATCCATCGGCTATCACGAGGTCAACGGCAAGCGCGTGCGTCATCCGGAAAAAGTCATCGCCCGCCATCGCGCCATGACTGGCATGGCGTTCCAGCAATTCAATCTGTTCCCGCACCTCACCGCGCTGCAGAACGTCACCCTCGGTTTGCTCAAGGTCAAAAAGTTGCACAAGGATGAAGCCGTGGCGCTGGCGGAAAAATGGCTGGAGCGGGTTGGCCTGCTGGAACGTCGCGATCATTACCCCGGTCAGTTGTCTGGCGGCCAGCAACAGCGCGTGGCGATTGCCCGGGCGATTGCGATGAACCCGAGCCTGATGCTGTTCGATGAAGTCACCTCGGCCCTAGACCCGGAGCTGGTGGGCGAAGTGCTGAACGTGATCAAGGGCTTGGCCGAGGACGGCATGACCATGCTGCTGGTGACCCACGAAATGCGCTTTGCCTTCGAGGTGTCGGACAAGATCGTGTTCATGAATCAAGGGCGGATCGAAGAGCAGGGGCCGCCCAAGGAACTGTTCGAACGCCCACAGTCGCCGCGTCTGGCGGAATTTCTCAAGAACACCCGTTTTTAACGTTTTCAATCAGGAGAAACACTCATGAGCATTACTCGTTACGGCACCGGTAGTACGGCCGGTGGCGGCCAGCCCCGTCCTTTCGCCCGCGCCGTCGAAGCCGATGGCTGGCTGCACGTGTCCGGCCAGGTGCCGGCGCTGGATGGCGAAATTATTGTGGGCGGTATTGTCGAGCAGACTCACCAGACCATGAAAAACCTGATCGCGATTCTGGAGGAGGCCGGTTACGGGCTCGAAGACGTGGTCCGTACCGGCGTGTGGCTGGAAGATCCGCGGGATTTCTGGAGTTTCAACAAGGTGTTCTCCGAGTACTTCAAAAGCGAACACGCACCGGCGAGGGCCTGCGTGCAGGCGAACATGATGGTCGACTGCAAGGTCGAGATTGATTGCATCGCGTACAAGAAAAAGGCCTGAGCCTAATGATCGTTCCCACGCTCCGCGTGGGAATGCAGCCCGGGACGCTCCGCGTCCCAATGCGGACGCAGAGCGTCCATTGAGGCATTCCCACGCAGAGCGTGGGAACGATCATTAGCGGTAAACTCCCGGCGACTTTGAATGGGAACCACTGAAATGACCGAAGACACCATCAAGCGCCGGGCTCGCGGTCTGGACCGGGCGTTCGACATTCTCGATTTCCTCAAGGAAATCGGCCAGCCCCTGCGCCCGAATGAAATCGCCAGCGGCATCGGCAGCCCGAAATCCACGGTCTACGAACTGGTCGCCTCCTTGTTGGAACGGCGCATTCTTGAACCTGTGGGCAAGGACGGTCACGTTTACCTCGGTCGTCAGCTGTACTTCCTCGGGCAGGCGCATTTGCGCCATTTCGACCTGGCCCGCGAGGCCGATCATGCCTTGCAGGAAATCGTCAGCCAGACCCGTGAAACCGCGCAGATGTGCCTGCTCAACGGGCGCAAATATACCGTGGCGTTGATGAAAGAAGGCGAGCGGCATTTCCGCATTTCCTCGGACATCGGCGAGAACGCGCCAATCCCCTGGACCGCTTCCGGGCGCTTGCTGCTGGCGCACCTGAGCGATCAGCAGATTGTCGACTTGATCGACCCGGACGACTTCATCCTGCCCGACGGCGAACGTTTGCCGCTGGAGCGGTTTCTCGAGGAAATTCGCCAGGCCGGTATCGATGGGTTCTTTTCCTTCGATAGCGTCGCTGACACCTTTACCCATTGCTTCGCCGCCCCGGTCAAAGACCCGAACGGCGTGGCCATCGCCACCCTGTGCATTGTCGCCCCACGGGCCGATGCAAAGAACAATTACAACGACTATCGTCGGGTGCTGATCGACAGTGCCAACAGTCTCGCCCGGCGTATCAACGAATAACAGCGGCTGCCTGCGGCCGCGAGTGTGAGGAGATCGACCATGTATTCCGCCAAAAATACTGCCGCCGTGGAAAAGGGCTTTGCCCACACTGGCGCCAACCTGGTACGCGACGTCAGCCTGCCGGCGCTGGTGCTGCACCGCGAAGCGCTGGAACACAACATTCGCTGGATGCAGGATTTTGTCAGTAACAGCGGCGCGGAACTGGCGCCCCACGGCAAAACCAGCATGACCCCGGCGCTGTTTCGCCGCCAACTGGACGCCGGTGCCTGGGGCATTACTCTGGCCAGCGCCACGCAAACCCGCGCGGCTTACGCCCATGGCGTGCATCGGGTGCTGATGGCCAACCAATTGATCGGCACGCCGAACATGGCGCTGATCGCTGATCTGTTGGCAGACCCGACCTTCGATTTCTATTGCATGGTCGATCATCCGGATAACGTCGCGGACCTCGGCGCGTATTTCGCCTCGCGCGGGGTGCGCTTGAACGTGATGATCGAGTACGGCGTGGTCGGCGGGCGTTGCGGTTGCCGCACCGAAGCCGAAGTGCTGGCGCTGGCCAAGGCGATTGCGGCGCAACCGGCATTGGCGCTGACCGGAATCGAGGGCTACGAAGGGGTGATTCACGGCGATCACGCGGTGAGCGGCATCCGTGCGTTCGCTGATTCTTTGGTGCGCCTGGCGGTGCAATTGCAGGACAGCGGCGCGTTCGCCATTGCCAAGCCGATCATCACGGCGTCGGGTTCGGCTTGGTACGACCTGATCGCCGAGTCTTTCGAAGCGCAGAACGCCGGCGGGCGCTTCCTCAGCGTGCTGCGGCCTGGCAGCTACGTCGCTCACGACCATGGCATCTACAAAGAAGCGCAATGCTGCGTGCTCGACCGTCGCAGCGACCTGCACGAAGGTTTGCGTCCGGCGCTGGAAGTCTGGGCGCATGTGCAGTCGTTGCCTGAACCGGGTTTTGCGGTGATCGCCCTGGGCAAACGCGACGTCGCCTATGACGCCGGTTTGCCGGTGCCGTTGCTGCGTTACAAGGCCGGTGTGGTGCCAGCGGTCGGCGAGGATGTGAGTGCCTGCAAGGTGACGGCGGTGATGGACCAGCACGCGTTCATGACTGTGGCGCCGGGGGTTGAGTTGCGGGTGGGCGATATCATTTCGTTCGGTACTTCGCACCCGTGCCTGACGTTCGACAAATGGCGCATCGGGTGTCTGGTGGATGAGCAACTGAATGTCATCGAAACCATGGAAACCTGTTTTTAAGGATCCATACCGAGGTCGGCCATCGCGAGCAGGCTCGCTCCCACAATGGAATGCGTTTTCCCTGTGGGAGCGAGCCTGCTCGCGATGGGGCCCTATCAGACAACACAGAAACGCCTGAGGCCCACAATATGAACAGCATCAGCCCCCTCGGCCCCAACACCCCACGCATCGCCCTGATCGGCGAATGCATGATCGAATTGCAGCAGCGCACCGATGGCACGCTGCAACAAAGCTTCGGCGGCGATACCCTGAACACGGCGGTCTACCTGGCCCGTGAGCTGGGCGATGGCGGCACGGTGGATTACGTCACCGCCTTGGGCGATGACAGTTTCAGCGATGCGATGTGCCAGAGCTGGGCCAGTGAAAATATCGGGCTGGACATGGTCCAGCGTTTGCCCGGTCGCCTGCCTGGCCTGTATTGCATCCAGACCGATGCGGCCGGCGAGCGGCGTTTTCTCTACTGGCGCAACGAAGCGGCAGTGCGCGATTGCTTTACCACACCGGCCGCCGCGCCGATCCTGGCGGCGCTGCCGGATTACGACGTGTTGTATTTCAGCGGCATCACCCTGGCGGTGCTCGGTGTGCAAGGGCGGGAAAAACTGCTGGAAACCCTGATCGAAGCCCGGCAACGGGATGCGCGGATCGTGTTCGACAACAATTATCGACCACGCTTGTGGGCTTCGATTGAAGAGGCACGGGCGGCTTATCGCAGTGTTCTGCCCTATATCGACCTGGCGTTGTTGACGTTTGACGATGAGCAGGCGCTGTTCCACTTTTCCGATTGCGCGGCGGTGTTTGCCGCGTACGAGCAGATGGGCACGCCGGAAGTGGTGCTCAAGCGCGGGGCCGAGGCGTGTCTGATTCACTGCGATGGAGAGTCGTTCGAAGTGCCTGCGCAGGTGGTCGAGCGGGTGGTGGACACCACGGCGGCGGGGGATTCGTTCAGTGCGGCGTATTTGGCGTGTCGGCTCAAGGGTGGCAGCCCGGTCGAGGCTGCCGAGGCCGGGCATCGGTTGGCGAGTCGGGTGATTCAGGTGCCGGGGGCACTCATACCCAAAGATTGAAATGCAATGCCTGTGGTTGTTGCGATTTTGTGGCGAGGGGGCTTGTCGGAATGCCGCATCACCCCGTTCGGCTGCGAAGCAGTCGTAAATCCTGCGCATTCGGTGTGTCAGGTAGATCAAGGTCACAGGTTTGGGGCGGCTTCGCCACCCAACGGGGGCAAGCCCCCTCGCCACAGGGCCCTAAAGCCAAGCCCATCAATCCCTATAAAACACCTGCACCAGGTGATAGCCGAACTTGCTCTTGATCGGCCCATGCACCACCCGCAGTGGTTTTTTGAAGATCACCGCATCGATCACGCCGACCATCTGCCCGGGCCGTACTTCGCCCAGGTCGCCGCCGCGTTTGCCGGACGGGCACGTGGAGTATTTCTTGGCCAGCACATCGAAGGCTTCGCCCTTGGCGATGCGTTGTTTGAGCTGCTCGGCTTCTTCCGAGGTTTTCACCAGAATATGGCGGGCTTGGGCTTTCATTGGCAGTACCTTGCAACGGTGGTGGCTATGTTGGTGCCAGCGTGGGGCGCGCGATTATGCCTTAACTCAGTCCGCTTGGCCGATCATCGTGCGAATCTTGTTGGCCAACAGGTCAATGGAAAAAGGTTTGGCCACCATGTCCATCCCTTCCTCCAGAAACCCCTGGCGTTCGGCGGCTTTCTCCGCATAACCGGTCATGAACAGCACCTTCAGATCCGGGCGATGCTGACGCGCGATTTCTGCCAGTTGCCGACCATTCATGCCCGGCAGCCCGACATCGGTCACCAGCAGATCGACCCGCAGGTCGGATTCAAGCAAGGGCAGGGCGGCCTTCGCGTCTTCGGCTTCATGGGCGTGATAACCCAGTTCATTGAGCAGATCGAGCACCAGCATGCGCACCGCCGGATCGTCTTCCACCAACACCACCGTTTCACCGGCCACCGCTGCCGGAGTTTCGCCGGTGAGCGGCTCCAGAGTGTGCTCCGGCACCGCGACGTGCAGGCGTGGCAAATACAGACGAACGCTAGTGCCCTGGCCTGGCAAGCTGTGAAGGCTGACATGCCCGCCCGACTGCTGGGCGAAACCATAGATCATCGACAGTCCAAGGCCGGTGCCCTGACCGATGGGTTTAGTGGTGAAAAACGGGTCGAAGGCCTTGGCCAACACTGACGGTGTCATGCCGGCGCCATTGTCGCTAACGGCGATCATCAGGTAATCCCCGGCCGTGACCGGTTCCAGGGGGGTGATGTCGCTACCGTCAAGATGAACGTTGGCGGTTTCGATCAGCAGCTCGCCACCTTCGGGCATCGCATCCCGGGCATTGATCACGAGGTTGAGCAAGGCGTTTTCCAGTTGGCTGACGTCAGTGCTGACGGGCCAGACTTCATCGGCCAGTTGCATTTTGAGCTCGATATGGTCGCCCTTGGTGCGGCGGAACAAATCTTCCAGGGAGTGCACCAGCTGGTTGGCATTCAGCGGCTTGCGATCCAGCGACTGACGCCGGGAGAACGCCAGCAGGCGATGGGTCAGGGCGGCAGCGCGGTGGGCCGAGGACACCGCGGCTTCGGTGAAGCGACCGATCTCGGCGGCACGCCCGTCGGCGATGTAGCGCTGCATCAAATCGAGGCTGCCGATGATCCCGGTGAGCATGTTGTTGAAGTCATGGGCGATGCCGCCGGTGAGCTGTCCCACCGCTTCCATTTTCTGCGCATGCCGCAAGGCGTCTTCGGCGCGCTCGCGCTCGAACATCTCGTTCTGCAGCCGCTGGTTGGCTTCGGCCAGTTGTTGAGTGCGGGCGCTGACGCGTTCTTCAAGGGTTTCGTTGAGATTGCGCAGGGCTTCTTCGGTCTGTTTGCGCTCGGTTTCGTCGATCACGAAAATGTAAAAACCATTGACCGCGCCGTCCGCGCCATGACGCGGCAGGTAGTTCATCAGGGCCTGGCGGGTGCTGCCATCGCGGTGCGCGGCGCTGATGCTGAAACTGCAGGCCTTGCCTTTCAGCGCTTCGGCAATGTATTCGGCGCGCAGGGCATAGGCTTCGTCGCCCAGCACTTCACGGACGGTGCGGCCGTAAAGCTCTTGGGGCGTCAGGCCGTACCATTCCAGGTAGGCGGCATTGTTGAGGCGAAAACGCTCCTCGCTGTCGACGTAACTGATCAGTATCGGCATGGCGTTGATGATCAGTTGCAGCTCGGTCTGGCTCTGGCGCAAGGCCTGTTCGATGTGTTTGCGTTCGGTCAGGTCGAGTGCGGCGCCAAGGAAACGGATCGGCCGGCCATGATGATCCTTGTAGCAGCGGCCTCGGGCAAACACCCAGCGCAATTGGCCGTCGGGCTGCAGCAAGCGATATTCCTCGGCGTACTCGCTGCCATGGGTGATGCAGTGCTTGATGCTGCGGGCAATCATCGCCCGGTCTTCCGGGTGTACGCCGTGGAGGTATTCGCTGATGGGCAACTGGCTGGCCATGGCCGGATCGACGCCATGCAATTGCGCGAAGTGGGCATCGGCGATGAAACGGTCTTCGCCAATGTCCCAGTCCCAGGTGCCGACGGCATCGGTGGCGGCCAGCGCCAGTTGCAGGCGCTGTTCGGTTTCGTGCTGGGCCTTGAGGCTGGCGGCGGAGCGTTGTTCGAGTTCCAGGGCGATGCGGCGGCGTTCGTTGGTTTCGATGGCCGTGACCAGAATCCCGGCGACCTCGGCACTTTCATTGCGAATGGGGCTGTAGGTCAAATCCAGCCAGAAGTCGGAATCTCGCCCGTCGCGCTGCAAGGTAAAGCGCTGCTCGCTGTAGGTCCGCACCTGGCCCTGTAGGACGGCGCTGTAAATCGGGTCAGTGAAGTCTTTAAGTTCTGGCCAGATCAGGTGCGTCGGTTGTCCGAAAGCGTGAGGGTGCTTGCTGCCGGCGAGGAAGGCGAAGCCGTCGTTGTAGATCTGGGTGAGCTGCGGGCCCCACAGCAACAGCATCGGCATTGGCGAGTGAATCACAATGTCCACGGCGGTGCGCAGGCTCTGCGGCCAGTGATCAGCGGCGCCCAGCGGGTTGTTTGTCCAGTCCAGTCGGGCAATCAAGGCCTGGGCGTCACTGGCGGTCGGTGGTGCGTTCATTGCAATGTCCTGCGTGTCAGTCGGTGTGGCGGCGTCTACTATCCTTGCATGGCGGTAGACGCTGGATGATCCGTTTGGGGTCATTTTTTCAATTGAATGCTTCGCGGGTGTTTTTTGCCATGGAAATCGATGCACTGTTGCAAATTCTGGCCAGCCGCAATGGCTCCGATCTTTACCTTTCCACGGGCGCGCCACCCAGCGCGAAATTTGACGGTGTGCTCAAAGCCCTGGCCGAGCAACCGTTCAAGCCCGGAGAAATCGCAGCCATTGCCGCGTCCATCATGGACGCCGAACAGCGCCTGGAGTTCGATCGCGAACTGGAAATGAACCTGGCGCTTTCCCTGGCCGGGGTCGGACGCTTTCGGCTCAATATCTTCAAGCAGCGCAATGATGTGTCGATCGTGGCGCGCAATATCAAACTCGACATTCCACGCTTCGAAGACCTCAAGCTGCCACCGGTGTTGCTCGAAACCGTGATGCTCAAACAGGGGCTGATATTGTTCGTCGGCTCGACCGGTTCGGGCAAGTCGACTTCGTTGGCGGCGCTGATCGATTACCGCAACCGTCACAGCAGCGGCCATATCATCACCATCGAAGACCCGGTCGAGTTTATCCATCGGCACAAGAAGTCGATCATCAACCAGCGTGAGGTCGGCGTAGACACCCGCAGTTTTCATGCGGCGTTGAAAAATACCCTGCGCCAGGCGCCGGACGTGGTGCTGATCGGCGAGATCCGCGATCGCGAGACTATGGAACACGCGTTGGCGTTTGCCGATACCGGTCATCTGGTCATTTCCACTTTGCATGCGCACAACGCCAATCAGGCACTGGACCGGGTGATTAACTTCTTTCCCGAAGAACGCCGGGCGCAACTGCTCCATGACCTGGGCAATAACCTCAAGGCCTTTGTTTCCCAGCGTTTGGTGCGTACCCGGGATGGGCAGCGCCGGGCGGCGGTGGAAGTGATGCTGGGAACGCCAACCATCGGTGACCTGATCCGGCGCAATGAGCTTGGCGAGCTCAAGGGGATTATGGAGAAGTCGTCAGAAGCGGGAATGCAGACCTTTGATGGTGCGCTGTTCGGGCTGTTTGCCGAGGGCGCGATTGATGAGGCAGAGGCATTGAAGCATGCAGATTCGGTGAACAACTTGCGTCTGCGCCTGAAAATGCACGCCGAGGCCACGCCTGGGCCCCATGCACCGCCGGGGGAATGGGGATTAGTGGACTGAAGGGGCCGCCGCAGATCAAAAATGTGGGAGCGAGCCTGTGTGGCGAGGGGGCTTGCCCCCGTTCGGCTGCGTAGCAGTCGCAAATCGGACGACGCGGTTTCACTGAAGCACCACATCCACTGGTTTTGGGAGCGCTCCGCACTCCAACGGGGGCAAGCCCCCTCGCCACATAAGCTCGCTCCCACAGTGGATCTACGTTTCAGTCGCTCAGTTCGGGGCGGTCGCGAAACTGCTCCAATGCCTCGGGATTGGCCAGTGCATCGGTGTTTTTCACCTTCTGGCCATGCACCACATTCCTTACCGCCAGCTCGACCACCTTGCCACTGATGGTTCGCGGTATATCCGTCACCGCGACAATCTTCGCCGGCACATGCCGCGGCGTGGTGTTGGCGCGGATAACCTGGCGAATCTGTTGTTGCAGCGCTTCGTCCAGCTCGACACCATCACGCAACTTCACAAACAGCACCACCCGCACGTCATCCTGCCATTGCTGGCCGATGGCGACGCTGTCCAGCACCTGCGGGATTTTCTCCACCTGACGATAGATTTCCGCCGTGCCGATGCGCACGCCACCGGGGTTGAGCACGGCATCGGAACGCCCGTGGATCAACATGCCACCGTGGGGCAGTTGTTCGGCGTAATCGCCCTGGGCCCAGACACCGGGGAACAGGCTGAAATAGGACTTTCGTAGCTTCTCCCCATCAGGGTCATGCCACAAACCGATGGGCATGGCCGGAAAATGCCGGGTGCACACCAGCTCGCCTTTTTCCCCGATCACAGGCGTACCGGCGTCGTTCCAGACTTCCACCGCCATGCCCAGGCCCTTGCACTGCATTTCGCCACGACGCACCGGCAGCACCGGGTTACCGATCACAAAGCACGAAACGATGTCGGTGCCGCCGGACATTGAGGACAGGCACAGGTCGGACTTGAACGCGCGATAGACGTAATCGAAGCTTTGCGGGGATAGCGCGGATCCGGTGGACAACACGGTTTTCAGGCTGCTCAGGTCATGACTGTCGCAGGGCTTCAGGCCATTGCTTTCCAGCGCGGTGAGGAACTTGGGGCTGGTGCCGAAGACGTTGATGCGTTCGTCGTCTATCAGGTCGATCAAACGCTCCGGGCCTGGATGAAATGGCGAGCCGTCGTACAGCACCACGGCGCTGTCGACGGCCAGGGCCGAGACCAGCCAGTTCCACATCATCCAGCCGCATGTGGTGTAGTAGAACAAACGGTCGCCGGGGCCAAGATCGGTATGCAGCCCATGTTCCTTGACGTGTTGCAGCAGTACGCCGCCGGTGCTGTGAACAATGCATTTCGGCACGCCGGTGGTGCCGCTGGAATAGAGGATGTACAGCGGATGAGCGAAGGGCACGGGAATGAATTGCGGCTCGCCGCCCGGGTCGTAGAAATCGTCCCATAGCGTCACGTTGGCCTGGCTGCGGAAGTCCTCTATACGCGCCTGGGGTCGTGCATAAGGCACAACGATCAACTGCTGCAAGGACGGCAGTTGCCCGAGGATTTCGTTGACCTTGGCGGTCTGGTCAATCTCTTTGCCGGCGTAGCGGTAGCCGGCGCAGGTGATCAGCACTTTCGGCTCGATCTGGCCGAAACGGTCGATCACCCCATGAGTACCGAAATCTGGCGAGGAACAAGACCAGATCGCACCCAGACTGGTGGTGGCGAGCATGGCCACCAATGTTTGCCAGGTGTTCGGCATGCACGCGGCCACGCGGTCGCCGAGGCCGACACCGGCGGCTTTCAGGCCGTTTTGAAAGCCGGCGACATGGCTCGCCAGTTCGGCCCAGGTCAGTTGTTCCCGTTGGCCGTTTTCGCCAATGGCCACCACCGCCACGGCATCGTCGCGACGGCGCAGCAAGTGCTCGGCGAAGTTCAGCGTGGCGCCGGGGAACCACTGGGCGCTGGGCATTTGTGCGCCCTCTATCAGCACCGCGTCTGGCTGATCGTGAAAACGGATGTCGAAGAAATCGACGATGGCCTGCCAGAAAGCTTCGCGTTGATCGATGCTCCACTGGTGCAGGGCAGGGTAGTCGGCGATCTCAAGGGCATGTCGCTGATTGACGAAGCGCCGGAAGGCCTCCATGCGGGATTTGCCGATGCGCTCGGTGCCGGGTTGCCAGAGGATGTCGGACATGGCTTGGCCTCTCTCGTTCCCACGCTCTGCGTGGGAATGCCTCAATGGACGCTCCGCGTCCGCTTTGGGACGCAGAGCGTCCCGGGCTGCATTCCCACGCAGAGCGTGGGAACGATCAGTGTCAGGGGGCTAGCGGCGGGTTACTGCGCCAACCACCCACCATCAATATTCCACGCAGCGCCACGCACCTGGCTACCGGCTTCGCTGCATAAAAACAGCACCAACTCACCCAGCTGCGGCGGCGTCACGAATTCCAGCGACGGCTGCTTCTCGGCCAGCAAATCATGTTGCGCCTGCTGCGGGTCGATCCCGGTCGCGGCGCGATCATCGATCTGCTTTTGCACCAGCGGCGTCAGCACCCAACCCGGGCAGATGGCGTTGCAGGTGACGTTCGTCGTGGCGGTTTCCAGGCCGACCACCTTGGTCAGGCCGATCACACCATGCTTGGCCGCAACGTACGCCGCCTTGCCCACTGAACCGACCTGGCCATGCACTGACGCGATGTTGATGATCCGACCCCAGCCCTTGGTGCGCATCCCCGGCAAGCTCAAACGGGTACTGTGAAACACCGACGACAGATTGATCGCAATGATCGAGTCCCAGCGCTCCACCGGAAAATCTTCCACCGACGCCACGTGCTGGATGCCCGCGTTGTTGACCAGGATATCCACGCCGCCGAACTCCCGCTCGGCGTACTCGATCATGTCGGCGATCTGCGCCGGGTCGCTGACGTCGGCGGGGTGATGGCCGACCTTACCGCCGAATTTTTCGATTTCGGCAACCACCGAGGATGCATCGCCGAAACCGTTGAGGATTAGGTTGGCGCCAGCCTTGGCCAGGCTCAGGGCGATCCCAAGGCCGATGCCGCTGGTGGAACCGGTGACCAGTGCGGTCTTGCCCGAAAGAGTCGTCATGAATACCTCACACAATGCCAGTGGCGTAGAAAGTACCGATCACCACAAAAACAGCGAGTGTCTTGATCAGCGTAATACAGAAAATGTCTTTGTAGGCCTCGCGGTGGGTCAAACCGGTGACCGCCAGCAACGTAATCACCGCGCCGTTGTGCGGCAGGGTGTCCATGCCGCCACTGGCCATCGCGGCGACCCGGTGCAGCACTTCCAGCGGAATATTGGCGGCGTGGGCAGCACTGATGAATGTCTCGGACATTGCCGCCAGGGCAATGCTCATGCCGCCCGACGCCGAACCGGTGATGCCGGCCAGCAGGGTCACGGTAATCGCTTCGTTGACCAGCGGGTTGGGAATGCTTTTGAGCCAGCCGGACAGCACCAGAAAACCCGGTAGCGACGCGATCACTGCACCGAAACCGTATTCCGACGCGGTGTTCATCGCCGCCAGCAGCGCGCCGCTGACCGCACTTTTACTGCCTTCGGCCAACTTGCCGCGAATCGTCTGAAAGGCGAACACCAGCACCATGACGATGCCCACCAGCAAGGCTGCCTGGACCGCCCAGATCGCGGTCAGTTTGGCGATGTCGGTGGTCACCGGTGCTGCCATGCCTGGCAACGAGAGGCTGTGAGTCTTGCCGTACCACAGCGGAATCCAGCGGGTGAACAGCAGGTTCATCAGGCCCACCATCAACAGTGGCGACAGCGCGATCCAGGGGTTGGGCAGCTTGATGTCCGGTGCGGTTTCCGGCTCGTTGCGCAGCGCTGAACCATACCCTTCACCACTGCGCTGGGCCTTGTTGCGCTGGCTTTGAAGGAACAGCATGCCGGCGCAGAACACGAAAATCGTGCCGATCACACCCAGCCACGGCGCGGCCCAGGCGGTGGTGTTGAAGAAGGTGCTGGGGATGATGTTCTGGATCTGCGGCGTGCCGGGCAGGGCGTCCATGGTGAACGAAAACGCGCCGAGGGCGATGGTCGCCGGGATCAGGCGCTTGGGGATATTGCTCTGGCGGAACATCTCGGCGGCAAACGGGTAGACCGCAAACACCACCACAAACAGCGACACGCCGCCGTAAGTGAGCAGGGCGCAGACCAGCACGATCACCAGCATCGCCTGGCGAGTGCCGAGCAAGCGAATGGCTGCTGCGACGATGGAGCGGGAGAAGCCCGACAACTCGATCAGCTTGCCGAACACGGCACCGAGCAGGAACACCGGGAAATACAGTTTGACGAAACCGACCATTTTTTCCATGAACACCCCGGTGAAGACGGGGGCAACGGCGGAAGGGTCGGTGAGCAGGACGGCGCCGAGGGCGGCGATCGGGGCAAAGAGGATAACGCTGTAGCCACGGTAAGCAGCCACCATCAGCAGCGTGAGGGCTGCCAAGGCAATGATCACACTCATGGTGTGTCTCCTTCGATTGTTATTTTTGTAGGGTGAAGCTTTGTGGGAAGGGCTATAGCGAGTTTCGTGCCAGATATATAAGTTGCTGAAATATAAAGGATTTATATTTTTTCTGAATGTTGTGGAGGATGTTTGTCTCTGTTTGGAGACGGTTGAGCGCCTTAAAAGATCGCAGCCTTCGGCAGCTCCTACAGGGAAACGCAGAAATCACCGTAGGAGCGGCCGAAGGCTGCGATCTTTTGATCTTGAAAATAGATCTACAAATAGAGATGCGTGTCTCTTTATGGAGACTCAGCAATCCCCAACGCCACCATTTTCTTGTACAACGTCGACCGCCCCAGCCCCAAACGCGCCGCCGCTTCAATAACCTTCCCACCGCATTGCGCGAGGGCGGTTTCAATCAACTGCCGATCAAACCGTTCGCGAGCTTCACTGAAAGTCTCATGGGCAACCGGCTCGATGGCCAAGGGCGCCACACGTTGCACCGGGATAAAACTGCCAATCGCCGCGCGGATATCCCCCACGTTCAGCATCAAATCATCACTGAGCAACGCCGCGCGCTCCAGAACATTGCGCAGTTCGCGGATGTTCCCCGGCCAGGCGTGTTGACCCAACAAATCCAAAGCTTCGGGGTTCAGTTCGTGCTGACTGCGCAACTCTTCGAGAATCGCTTCGCTGAGGGCCGGCAGGTCGTCGAGGCGATCACGCAGGGGCGGGACCTGAATCGGCAGCACATTGAGGCGGTAATACAAATCGGCACGAAACTCGCCGCGTTTGATCGCCGCTTCCAGATCGGTGGAAGTCGCCGCGATCACTCGCACATCGCTCTGGATCACTTCGTTGGAGCCTACGGGCTCGAATTCCTTTTCCTGCAACACCCGCAGCAACTTGCTTTGCAGCGGCAGCGGCATGTCGCCGATCTCATCGAGAAACAGCGTGCCGCCCTGAGCGATTTGCAACTTGCCGGTGCGACCCTTGCGATCGGCGCCGGTGAATGCGCCGGGGGCGGTGCCAAAGAACTCGGCTTCCAGCAGCGACTCGGGGATCGCCGCGCTGTTGATGCTGACGAACGCTTTGTGCGCCCGAGGCGAGGCGCCGTGAATCGCTTGGGCCAGCAGCTCCTTGCCGGTACCGGTTTCGCCCAGCAGCAACACCGGAGACTCGGCACTGGCGCTGCGCCGGGCGCGGCGTTTGACTTCCAGGCTGGCGGCGCTGGTGCCGATGAAATGGGCGAAGTTGTACTTGGTCTGCCGTGCCCGCAGCAGCGAGCGGGTGGAGGCGAGTTCTTCCTGCATGCTCAGGTAGCGCTTGAGCATCGGCGACAGGCTGCGCAATTCATCGAACAGGGCAAAGCCGATAGCGCCAATCACTGCGCCGGCATCGTCGTGAATCGGCAGGCGCATCACCACCAGCGGTTCCTTGGGGGTGTCCTGCATGTCCAGCAGGATGGGGCGTCCGGTGCGCACCACCTCACGCAACAGGCTGCCGGGGATCACACTTTCACAGGCCCGGCCGATCGCACCTGCGGCCGATTCGAGACCGAAACGCCGGGCATAACGCTCGTTCATCCAGACGATGTTCGCGTCGCGATCGACAATCACCGTGCCTTCGCTCGATTGCTCGATGATTTCGAACAGCGAGCGGATCGCCAGGGTACGAACGCGCTGGTAGTCCTTGAGGCTTTCGGTGGTGTTCATCGGTGTCATATCCAGAATGTGTGGTGTTTGTTCGGGCCCCATCGCGAGCAGGCTCGCTCCCACAGTCGATCTGTGTCGTTCACAAATCCCCTGTGGGAGCGAGCCTGCTCGCGATGGCCGCTACACGGTCCAACGACATGACGCCGATTATGCCCACCCCGGATGCGCCGCCGCCAACAGCTCTTTGGTGTAGGGATGCTGCGGCGAGTCGAATACATCGTGGCTGGCACCGCTTTCCACCACTTTACCGTCCTTGATCACGATCATGTCGTGGGCCAGGGCGCGTATCACCGCCAGGTCGTGACTGATGAACAGGTAGGTCAGGCCGTATTTTTCCTGAAGCTGGCGGAGCAGGGCGACCACTTGTTTTTGCACCGTGCGATCCAGCGCCGAGGTCGGTTCGTCGAGCAGGATCAGCGCCGGTTTCAGCACCAGTGCGCGGGCAATGGCGATGCGCTGGCGTTGGCCGCCGGAGAACTCGTGCGGGTAGCGATGACGGCTTTGCGGGTCGAGCCCGACTTCTTCCAGCACCCGGATCACCTGGGCTTCGCATTCGTCAGGGGTGGACTGGCTGTGAACCTCAAGGCCTTCACTGATGATCTGCGCCACGGACATTCGCGGGCTGAGACTGCCGAAGGGGTCCTGGAACACCACCTGCATCTTCTTGCGCCACGGTCGCAGCTGCTTTTGCGTCAAGCCATCGAGGGCCTCGCCCTGAAAGCGAATGCTGCCTTGCGAATCGAGCAAGCGCAGGATCGCCTGACCGAGGGTGGACTTGCCCGAACCGGACTCGCCGACGATGCCCAGCGTCTTGCCACGCTGAACATTCAGACTGATGCCATCCACCGCGCGCAGGTAAGTTTTACGCTGGAACAGGCCGCCACCGATGGCGAAATGCACCTGCAAATTATCCACTTCCAGCACTTTTTCACGCTCGTCCCGGGGCAGGGCTTCACCTTCCGGTTCGGCGTGCAGTAATACGCAGCTATAAGGATGTTTCGGCTCGGTGAACAGTGTCTCGCAAGGCGCCTGTTCGACGATTTCCCCGGCCTTCATCACGCACACCCGCTGGGCGATGCTGCGCACCAGATTGAGGTCGTGGCTGATCAACAGCAGCGACATGCCGAGCCGCTGTTGCAGGGATTTGAGCAGCAGCAGGATCTTGCGTTGCACCGTCACATCCAGCGCGGTGGTCGGCTCGTCGGCGATCAGCAATTCCGGTTCGCAGGCCAGGGCCATGGCGATCATCACCCGTTGTCGCTGGCCGCCAGAGAGTTGATGGGGATAAGCCTTGAGCCGTTCTTCGGGCTTCTGGATGCCTACCAGTTGCAGCAACTCGAGAATCCTTGCTTGCGCCGCTTTGCCGCCCAACCCTCGGTGCAGCAGCAGGGTTTCGCCGATCTGCTTTTCAACGCTGTGCAGCGGATTGAGGGAGGTCATCGGCTCCTGGAAGATCATCGCGATCCGGTTGCCGCGCAGCTCGCGCAAGGTCTTGACGTCGGTGCCGATCAATTCCTGGCCGCGATAGCGAATGCTGCCGGTGGTTTCAGTGCCGGTCTCGGGCAGCAGTTGCAGGATCGAGTGGGCGGTCACCGACTTGCCGGAACCCGATTCGCCGACTAGCGCCAGGCATTCGCCGGGGCGGATGTCCAGGCACAGGTTGCGCACCACTGTCTGGCCGCTGAAGGCCACGTTGAGGTCACGGATTTCGATCAGGTTGTCAGTCATATCACCAGTCCGTGTCATGGTTGTCGATCAAGAGCGTGGATCAAAGGCATCACGTAATGCCTCGCCGATGAACACCAGTAGAGAAAGAATCAGCGCCAGGGTGAAAAATGCCGTCAGCCCCAGCCATGGTGCTTGCAGGTTCTGCTTGCCCTGACCGATCAATTCGCCCAGGGACGCACTGCCAGCCGGCATGCCGAAGCCGAGAAAATCCAGCGCAGTGAGGGTGGAAATCGCCCCGGTCAAAATGAACGGCAAATAGCTCAGGGTGGCGTTCATCGCGTTGGGCAGAATGTGCCGCACGATCACCTTGCGGTCGGTCAGGCCCAGCGCACGGGCGGCCTTGACGTATTCGAGGTTGCGCCCGCGCAGGAACTCGGCGCGCACCACGTCCACCAGGGCCAGCCAGGAAAACAGCGCCATGATCCCCAGCAGCCACCAGAAATTCGGCTCGACGAAGCCCGACAGAATGATCAGCAGGTACAGCACCGGCAGCCCTGACCAGACTTCCAGCAGGCGCTGGCCGAGCAGGTCAACCCAACCGCCGTAGTAGCCTTGCAGCGCACCGGCGGCGATGCCGATCAACGCGCTGATGAAGGTCAGCGCCAGCGCGAACAGAATCGACACCCGTGCCCCGAAAATCACCCGGGCCAGCACGTCCCGGGCCTGATCGTCAGTGCCCAGCCAGTTGACCTTCGACGGCGGGCTCGGCGCGGGTTGATTGAGGTCGTAATTGGGCGTGTCGTCGCTGAACGGGATCGGTGGGAACAGTATCCAGCCGCCATCCTTGTGGATCAGCTTCTGTACGTAATCGCTGCGGTAATCGGCCTGGAACGGCAGTTGCCCACCAAACTCCTGTTCGGTGTGGCGTTTGAACGCCGGGAAGTACAACGAGCCCTGATAACTGACCATCAGTGGTTTGTCGTTGGCGATCAATTCGCCGCCCAGAGTCAGCAGGAACAGGCCGATAAACAACCACAGCGACCACCAGCCCCGGCGGTTTTTCTTGAAGCGGTCGAAACGGCGACGGCCCAGCGGCGAGAGCTTGAACATCAGGCGTTCCTCGCGGCGAAGTCGATACGCGGGTCGACCAGGGTGTAGCAAAGGTCGCCGATGAGTTTTATCAGCAGGCCGAACAAGGTGAAGATGAACAGCGAACCGAATACCACCGGATAGTCCCGTGAAACCGCGGCTTCGTAACTCATGCGACCCAGGCCATCGAGGGAGAAAATCACTTCGATCAGCAGTGAGCCGGCAAAAAATACGCTGATGAAGGCCTGCGGAATTCCTGACACCACCAGCAGCATGGCGTTGCGAAACACATGACCGTAAAGCACCCGGCGTTCGCTCAAGCCCTTGGCTCGGGCGGTGACCACGTATTGGCGAGTGATTTCATTGAGGAAGGAGTTCTTGGTGAGGATGGTCAGGGTGGCGAAACCGCCAACCACCAGCGCTGTCACTGGTAGCACCAGGTGCCAGAAGTAATCGGTGATTTTGCCCAGGGTCGACAGCGACTCGAAATTGTCCGAGACCAGGCCGCGCACCGGGAACCAGTTGAATGAGGTGCCGCCGGCGAACACCACGATCAGGAACATCGCGAACAGGAAGGCCGGCATGGCGTAACCGATGATGATCGCGGTGCTGCTCCAGATATCGAAATGGCTGCCATGATGCACGGCCTTGCGAATGCCCAGGGGAATCGACACCAGATAAGTGATCAACGTGGCCCAGAGCCCGAGAGAAATGGTCACCGGCATTTTTTCCAGGATCAGGTCGGTGACCGTGGCACCACGGAAAAAGCTCTTGCCGAAGTCGAGGCGGGCGTAGCTCTTGAGCATCAGCCACAGGCGTTCCGGTGCCGGCTTATCGAAGCCGTATTGCTTTTCAATCTCCTTGATCAGCTGCGGGTCGAGCCCACGGCTGGCCCGTGAACTGCCATGCATGGTTTCGCTGGAACCGCCACCGACACTCGCACCGCCAATGCCCTGCAACTGCGCGATGGCCTGTTCCACCGGGCCACCGGGTGCGGCCTGGACGATGACGAAATTGACCAGAAGAATGATCACCAGTGTCGGAATGATCAGCAGCAAACGCCGCAGTATGTAAGCCCACATCAGCGCGGCCCTCCGGGTTGGCCGCGTTTGATCAGTTCGGCGGTCATCTGTTCGTTAGTCAGGGGCGTGGTGCTCACTTCCCACCAACTCTCGATGGCTGCGTCATTGCTCGCCTGTACAGAGGGAATGCCGAAGCGGTTCCACCACACGGTCGAGCTGCCTGGCGGGTAATAATTGGGAATCCAATAGAAGTTCCATTGCAGGACGCGGTCCAGGGCATGGGCATAGCGCAGCATGTCAGCCTGGGTGGTGGCGCGAACCAGGCCGTTGACCAGCGTATCGACCGCCGGGTTCTTCAGCACCATATAGTTGTTGGAACCGGGATCGTTGGCCGCCGCCGAGCCAAAGTAGTTGTACAGCTCGTTGCCCGGCGAAGTGGTGACCGGGTAGCCGGTGACAATCATGTCGTAGTCCCGGGACATCAGGCGGTTGACGTACTGGGACGCGTCGATGCGCCGAATATTCAGGTCGATGCCGATTTGTTTCAGGGTGCGTTTATAAGGCAACAGCAGTCGGTCCATGCCGTTCTGGCTGACCAGGAAAGTGAAGCTCAGTGGTTGACCTTGGGCGTTGACCAATTGATCGCCATCGGGTTTCCACCCGGCTTGTTCGAGCAAACCCAGTGCTTGCAACTGTTTGTCGCGAATCACGCCGCTGCCGTCGGTTTTCGGCGCTTCGAAGACCTGGGTGAAGACTTCGTCGGGGATCTGCCCGCGCAGGGGTTCCAGAATCGCCCGTTCGCCTGCGTCAGGCAGTTCTCGGGCAGCGAGGTCGGTGTTGGAAAAGTAGCTCTGCTGGCGGATGTACATCTCGCGCATCATCTGCCGGTTGCTCCACTCGAAATCCCAGAGCATGGCCAGGGCCTGACGCACGCGACGGTCCTGGAACATCGGGTTTTGCAGGTTGAACACAAAACCCTGGGCCGATTGCGGTGCCTCTTTGGCCAAGTGAGCCTTTTGCAGGCGACCGTCGCTCAGGGCCGGGCTTTCGTAGAGGATGGAGTAGGCGGTGGCGGAGAATTCGCGGTTGTAGTCGTAGGCGCCACCTCGCAGGACCTGGCGGGCGACATCGGTATCGCCGAAGTACTCGATGCTGAAATGATCGAAGTTGTAGAGGCCACGGCTGACCGGTAAATCCTTGCCCCACCAGTCGGCGTTACGCTCGAAGGTGATGCTGCGCCCGGAGTCGACCTTGCTCACGCGATACGGCCCGCTGCCCAGCGGCGGCTCGTAACCACCGCCGTTGGCAAAGTCGCGGGTTTTCCACCAGTGCTCGGGAAATACCGGCAAGGTCGCGAGGTCCAGGGGCAGGGTACGGTTTTCGTTGCTCTTGAAGTCGAACCGAACGGTGAGTGGTGACTCCACTTCGACGCCTTTGACGTCGGCGAATTGCGTGCGATAGCGCAGGCTGCCCTGAGTCATCAGCAGGTTGAAGGTGTAGCGCACGTCTTCGGCGGTGATCGGCTTGCCGTCGGCGAAACGGGCCTTCGGATTCAGGTAGAAATGCAGGGACAGTCCGTCGTCGGAACGCTCCATCCGTTGGGCGACCAGGCCGTAAACGGTATAGGGCTCGTCCAGCGAACGCTGGGCCAGGGGCGAGTAGATCAAGCCGTCGATCTGCGTGACACCCGTGCCCTTGTCGATGTACGGCAGCATATGGTCGAAATGACCGATTTCCATCGCCGAGCGACGCATCGTGCCGCCCTTGGGCGCTTGCGGGTTGGTGTAGGCGAAATGGCTGAAGCCAGCGGGATACTTCGCCGGTTCACCGTACACGGTCAACGCATGTTGCGGTGCAGCGTTCACACCAACGGCACTTAATAGCAGCGCCACGGCAGTGAACAACAAAGTGGGGAAAGCCAGTCGCATTGTCAGCCTTAGAGCCGGGTGGTGGATAACCACAATTTGTACGCTAGCGGCGCGTCCCTCGCCAGCCGTATCACGTAACGAAAACACAACGGCCCACCAAAAGGCGGGCCGTTGTGTAGCAAACTCAAAGCGCTGATCAGTCCTGACGACTGGTCACTTCCAGCAGGTGGTAACCGAACTGGGTCTTGACCGGGCCTTGCACCACGTTGATCGGCGCGCTGAAGACCACGGTGTCGAATTCCTTGACCATCTGGCCCGGGCCGAACGAACCCAGGTCACCGCCCTGGCGGCTGGAAGGGCAGGAGGAGTTGGCTTTGGCGACTTCGGCGAAGTCGGCACCGGCCTCGATCTGGGCCTTGAGTTCGTTGCACTTTTCTTCGCTGGAAACCAGGATGTGACGGGCAGTGGCTTTGGCCATGGGAAAATACTCCATTCAATGTTCAATAAAATGCGGAGCCTACCGGATTCAGTGGGCTATTTCTTCCCCAAAGTTCCGTCTCTTTCATGCAGCGTTTTAAAGGCCGGCATTTCGCAAGCGTTCGGCATGTTGCACATACAGGGCAATCGGGTCGATACCCTGGCGGACCTGACCGGTTGTCTGGCCGAGGCTATCCAGATGATCCAGCGAATAATCCGAACGGATCACTTTGCCCAGATGGGAACTGAATCGACCGACCATGCCGTCATTGTGCTCGGCTTCGGTGGTGAAATAGTGGGAGAAGGCCCGCAGAAACCCGTGCAGCGGATTGAGTGCATGGAGTCCCTCATCGAGGATGGCTCCCTGCAAAGTGCCGCTCCAGGAATAGTAGCGCACGCCATTGACCTGATCGCGACCCTTGCCGCCCCAGGTTTTTGGCAACCCTTGCGGGTACTTGTCGTTAAAGGCGCCGACGCCTTCGGTGGTCAGTGCATTGAGCGCGGCAATGGCATTTTGCGGCAGATGCCGGTTGCCACTGAGCAATGACAGGAAATCGGCGAACAGCGTGGCCACCGCTCCGGCAACGTGTTCCGGCAGGCGTCCGGGGATCAGCGCCTTACGCAGGAAGTCGGCCAGTTCCGAGCCATGATTCGGCCCGCTGACCGATGTCACCGAGGCGACCACCTCGGGTGCCAGCGCTCCTGCATACCGTGCCGCAAGCGCCCCCTGACTGTGACCGATCAGATTGACTTTGCTTGCACCGGTCCCTAGCAGTACCCGATCGATCTGCGCCAACAGTTGCTCGCCGCGGGTTTCATTGCTGTGGGTAGCCGACAGATGCGGGATGAAGACCCTGGCGCCGGCACTTCTGAGGGCCAGTTTGACGTCATGGAACAATTCCAGGTTGCCGATGCGATCGAAGCCGAAGAGCCCGTGGACCAGCAGGATCGGATAGTGAGTGGTTGCATTCCGTAGCATGTAGATTCCTTTTTCGCAGTAGGCCAAGTGTGTGCTCAAGGGGGCACTCTAAAGCACACCAGCTGCTCGGCGATGTATGAAAAAGCCGCTGTAACCCGATGAAAACGGAATAGAAATAGTGCGAAAGTTCGGATGAACCTGAGGTCTTGGTCGGAATATCTGGACATCTTTTTAACGATGGTTGAACGCTTTTTCGCAATGACCTACTTGTGAAACGTCATTTCTCCGTACAAGCCGACGCCTTTGCCCTGCATCACGAATCAGCGTCGTGGGGTTCAATAGGCTTCGTTCGATGCCGACTTTCAAGGCGGCATTTATTCCAAGGACTGGAGCGTATGAATGACTATTTATGAAGCGGAAAACCTGAATGTTGTAGAGCAATACATGGCGGCACCACGGCTGGACCAGGCGGAGAACGCCATGTTGGATCCATCCGAAAGAAAGGCCATTGTCACTGTTGCGCCTTATCGGGCCATGGCCTGCGGAGACAAGCTGGTCTTGTCCTGGTCAGGTATCGATGCAGAGGGTGCGGCGTATCGGCATGAAGTGTCGCGGTTCGTCAGCGAAGCCCAGGTGGACAGGGTGATTGTCTTTGCTGTGTCGGACGTACACAT
This sequence comes from Pseudomonas sp. TE12508, assembly GCF_056279485.1. NCBI lineage: Bacteria > Pseudomonadati > Pseudomonadota > Gammaproteobacteria > Pseudomonadales > Pseudomonadaceae > Pseudomonas > Pseudomonas sp. TE12508. The sequence goes on from NZ_JBWCCN010000009.1 coordinate 246,050, forward strand.
CGCCGCACTGGACGGCGGGTCGCTTGAGGTTTACTACACGCTGTACAGTGCGCTCCATTGTGAGCCTTTGGAGTCCGGGCGTTTACAGTTGAGCGTCGGTGATGTCAGGCCGGATCTGCTGCCTGTGATTGTGAACGATGCGGTGGGTGGCACACTTGATCCCGACAGGGTCGCCGAGGGCGCCCGCGTTACGATCAAGCCGTATCCCCGGATGGCGGCTGGAGATCGGGTGTTGCTGTCCTGGGCCGGCGGTACGCCACAATCAAGCTTCAATGACACATTGAAAATCGAATCCTTTGCAGTGGGTGGCGAACTGTCGTTCTGGGTAAGTCCCGAGTCTATTACTCCCAACCTTGGTGCAACCATTACGATCAGCTATTGCGTCGAGAAGGAAGGCCAAGAGCCTCGCTTCTCGGAGCCTGCACAGTTGTTGATCGGCCCTCTGGAGCGAGGACCGCTATTGCCTCCCTCTGTGCTGGAGGCCGATGAGGGTTGGCTGGATCTGCAAGATGCGATCGATGGTGTCACCGTCGTGATCGACAATGCCCAGGCAGAAGAGGGTGAGCTGGTTTATCTGAAATGTGACGGGGAGCATTTCAATCATCGTGATGATCGTGAGATCTCAAGGGAAATGGCCGGTCAACCGCTGGTATTTATCGTTCCCTACAGGTTTTGGCGCGAGCATCGGGACTTGACGGTCCGGGTAGCCTATTCGGTCGAGCGTCTCGACGATGTGAGCCAACAGTCCGAAGTCACGTTGGTACAAGTGCAGTCGTAACCGGTTTAAGGCAACCGCCTTCCAGTTATCGCTTGGAGAACTGGAAGGCGGGCACTGGTCACTTTGGCTGTTGGGTACAGCGCTGCGCACGAAGTTGCCCGGCTGCCTGCTGCAACAACCGTTCTGTCCCGGTCCAGCCAAGGCAGCCATCCGTTACCGATACCCCGTAACGCAGCGACGGGCTCAGCGCTTGGCAACCTTCGAACAGATGGCTTTCGATCATCATGCCAATCAACGATCGATCACCCTGCAGGCGCTGTTCAAGCACGTCGTTGAACACCGCTGGCTGACGCAATGGGTCTTTACCGCTGTTGGCGTGGCTGCAATCGACCATGATCCGCGCCGGAATCTTGAGCCGGGTCAAATCGCTGTGCACTTGAGCGATGCTGTCACGGTCGTAGTTCGGCCCGCGATGGCCGCCACGCAATACCAGATGGGTATCGGCGTTGCCTGGTGTCTGGATAATCGCAGGATGCCCCTGGCTATCGACGCCGAAATGACGATGGGGATGGGCGGCCGAGCGCATGGCGTCGCTGGCGATAGCCACACCGCCATCGGTGCCATTCTTGAACCCAACCGGCATGCTCAGGCCGCTGGCCATCTCCCGGTGGATCTGTGATTCGGTGGTACGGGCGCCAATCGCGACCCAGCTCAGCAGGTCGTCGAAGTAGCCGGCGGCCATCGGTTGCAGCAGCTCGGTGGCAACGGGTAAGCCCAGCTGGAGCATTTCGCGCATCAATTCGCGGGACAGCGTCAAACCGCCGGCCATGTCGTCGCTACCATCCAGATGCGGGTCGTAGGCCAGGCCTTTCCATCCCACCGTGGTGCGGGGTTTTTCGACATAGGCGCGCATCACTAACAGCATCTCATCGCTGACTTCGGCAGCTAGACGGGCAAGGTGGGTGGCGTATTCGAGGGCGGAACGGGGATCGTGAATCGAGCACGGACCGACGATGACCAGCAGACGGGAGTCTTCACCGTTGAGGATCGCGCGAACCGCCTGACGGTGGGCGGCGACTTGCTGGGTCAGGGCGTTGCTGAGGGGTAACTGCTGTTTGAGTTGCAATGAGCTGGGCAGACGCAAGGTCAGCGCTTCATTGGCAGGGTTCAAGGTGGACAGCGGCAGAGCAGAGACGGACGAGTTCATATTCGGGTTTCCTGGGCTGGCGGCGGGTTCGTTCCCGCGCGCTCGGCCCTATTGGGGTGTTCGACAATTGGCCGGATTGGCTGCGTGTGTGTGCTTGCCACCTGTGGGTGACCGATCGGAGGCGGCAGGCTGTCCCGAGCGGAGGCTGGTAAATCGCCAGGCGGTAAAACTGTCGTAACGGTAATAAGTGGCGTAGTTCATGTCGTGAATCCTCAAATTGTCTGGTGTGACGCTAAAAATGTTCAGGGCTGAAAAAACAAAACCCCCGGTCGGGAGGCCGACCGGGGGTTGAGAATTCTCTGGTGGCGACCCGTTTAAAGTGGGCGCCGTGTGGGTATCAGGCGCGCCAGTGGCTAAACCAATACCCAAAATAAAAGCTGACCGAAGCACAAACGTCATTCACCCGGGCAGCCGCAACCGAGCGCGCGGCGCTGGCGGTACGAAGCTGTGAGAGGGCGTTGAGCATGGTCTGTCTCCGATGAATGCGCCGAGCTTACTAGAGGCCGGTACGCGGATTCAATCAGAAAATGCTATCGATCATCATGGGCTTTTCTATCGCTTGAGTACGTCGAGGGTTGTGACACACTTTGCGTTGCGCCCAACAACCACAACGTCACAAGGACGAACCATGACGACACTGACCATCGCCGCCGCTCAATCAATCGCCATTGCCGGTGATCTTGCTGCCAATATTGCCGGGCATCAGCGCTTCATGCAGGTTGCCGCGCAACAGGGCGTGCAATTGCTGGTGTTTCCTGAGTTGTCGCTGACCGGCTATGAGCGTGGTCTGGCAGCGGAGCTGGCCATAGCGCCAGACGCCGGGGTGCTGCAACCGCTGCGCGATTTTGCGCGGGAAGTCGGTGTGACGAGTGTCGTCGGGATGCCGATTCGTCTGTCGGGCGATTCGCCGGTATTGATCGGAGCTCTGGTATTGGGCGCTGATGGTTCGCTTGGGGTTTACAGCAAACAGCATCTGCACCCGGGCGAGGAGGTGGCGTTTGCTCCGGGAACGGGCGGTTCGACATTTAAGATCGGTACCGACACCGTCGCGCTGGCGGTCTGCGCCGATTTTTCTCACGCCAGTCACGCGACAGCCGCGGCACGGCAGGGTGCTGATCTTTATGCCGCGGGCGTGTTAATCACAGAAAACGGCTACGCTCCGGATACCGCACTATTGCAAGGCTATGCTTGCACTCACTCGATGGCGGTTCTGATGGCCAATCATGGTGGCGCAACGGGTGGCTGGGAGTCGGCAGGGCGCAGTGCAATCTGGGCGGCGGACGGGACGTTGATTGTGGCGGCGCCGGGTACGGGGAACCTTATGGTCGTTGCTCGCCGCAATGCTGACGGCTGGAAAGGGCAAATCGTGGCTGTGGCGGAGGCTTGAATGGGTTTCGAATTGCGTCCGGCAACCCCGCGGGACCTGGACTTTGCCCGTGACCTGACTTGTCGAAATATGCTTCGCTACTACATTCAACATGAGCTGTTGTGGCTGGACGAGGCCTTCGATGTCGCCTGGGAGGGACGCGAAAACTGGTTGATCGTGCGTGATGACACGCTGATGGGTTATGTCAGCCTGAGCCGTGACGCCAGAGCCTTGTATATCCGCGAATTACATGTGTCAGCAGCGTACCAGGGGCAGGGCGCCGGTTCCTGGGCGATCGATCAGGTATTCGCCATGGCATGCAAGGAACGACGCCCGGCATTGCGTCTGACTGTTTTTGAAAATAACCCGGCGAAAATACTTTACGAGAGAAAGGGCTTGAAGGTGGTCGGCAAGGACCAGTGCTTCCTGAGAATGCAGCGTGATATCAATGGACTGCACCGCTGAAACACACTGGCGGCAAGCCTCGCAAGAAGATTTGACACTTTTTATATGCTACTTGCCGCTAGGTCTGCCAGTTGCTTTTTGCTAAGGTGTCCGACAACCCAATAAGACCAATTCGCGAGGTGTCTGCTTGATTAGGGTGCTAGTAGTCGATGACCATGATCTCGTTCGTACAGGCATTACACGAATGCTGGCTGACATCGATGGCCTGCAAGTAGTCGGTCAGGCCGAGTCAGGGGAGGAATCCCTGCTCAAAGCGCGTGAGTTGAAACCCGATGTGGTGCTGATGGACGTCAAGATGCCCGGGATCGGCGGTCTTGAAGCCACGCGCAAATTATTGCGCAGTCATCCGGACATCAAAGTCGTCGCGGTCACCGTGTGCGAAGAAGATCCGTTTCCTACCCGGTTGTTACAGGCCGGTGCCGCAGGTTACCTGACCAAGGGCGCCGGATTGCCGGAAATGGTCCAGGCTATTCGCCTGGTGTTTGCCGGGCAGCGCTATATCAGCCCGCAGATTGCCCAGCAACTGGCGATCAAGTCGTTCCAGCCAACCAATGATTCGCCCTTCGACGCCTTGTCGGAGCGGGAAATCCAGATTGCGTTGATGATTGTCGGCTGTCAGAAGGTGCAGATCATCTCCGACAAGTTGTGTCTGTCGCCAAAAACAGTGAATACCTACCGTTACCGTATTTTCGAGAAGCTTTCGATCAGCAGCTATGTCGAATTGACGCTGCTGGCGGTTCGTCACGGCATGGTTGATGCCAGCCTCTGAAAATGACTGAAATCTTCGATCCAAGTGCTTTTCTGTCGACGGTCAGTGGTCGGCCGGGCGTCTATCGCATGTTCGACAGTGATGCGCGCCTGCTCTATGTCGGCAAAGCGAAAAATCTCAAGAAGCGTTTGGCGAGCTACTTCCGCAAAGCTGGTCTTGCTCCCAAGACCGCCGCGCTGGTAGGCCGTATCGCCCAGGTCGAAACCACCATCACGGCCAACGAAACCGAGGCCTTGCTGCTTGAGCAGACGCTCATCAAGGAATGGCGTCCGCCGTACAACATCCTGCTGCGCGACGACAAATCCTACCCTTATGTCTTTCTCTCGGATGGCCAGTTCCCACGCTTGAGCATTCATCGCGGGGCGAAAAAGGCCAAGGGCAAATATTTCGGCCCTTATCCCAGCGCCGGGGCGATTCGCGAAAGCCTGAGCCTGCTGCAAAAGGCGTTTTTCGTTCGTCAGTGTGAAGACAGCTTTTACAAGAACCGCGCTCGACCTTGTCTGCAGTACCAGATCAAACGCTGCAAGGCGCCGTGTGTGGGGCTGGTGGAGCCCGAGGTGTATGCCGAAGATGTACGCCACTCGGTGATGTTTCTTGAAGGGCGCAGCAACGCTCTGGCGGACGAGTTGTCTGCGGCTATGGAGGAGGCGGCGGTCAACCTCGAATTCGAGCGCGCCGCCGAGCTGCGTGACCAGATCTCGTTGCTGCGTCGGGTCCAGGACCAGCAAAGCATGGAAGGCGGGACGGGCGATGTCGATGTGATTGCGGCGTTCGTCAATCCAGGTGGCGCCTGTGTGCACCTGATCAGCGTGCGCGGTGGTCGGGTGTTGGGGAGCAAGAACTTCTTTCCGCAGGTGGGTATCGAGGAAGACGTTTCTGAAGTCATGGCAGCGTTTCTTGGCCAATACTTCATCAGCAGTCCTGAACGGGACTTGCCGAGCGAGCTGATCGTCAACGTGGTTCACGAAGACTTTCCGACCCTGATCGCAGCCATCGAAGAGTTGCGCGGTCGTGAATTGACCATCAGCCATCGAGTACGCGGCACCCGGGCGCGCTGGCAGCAATTGGCGGTCACCAATGCCGAGCAAGCGCTAGGCGCACGTTTGGCTAACCGGCAACACGTTGCGGCCCGTTTCGATGCCTTGGCCGAAGTGCTGAAACTGGACGAGCCGCCACAACGTCTTGAGTGCTACGACATCAGCCATTCCAGCGGCGAGGCCACTGTGGCGTCCTGCGTGGTGTTCGGCCCGGAAGGCCCGATCAAGTCCGACTACCGCCGCTATAACATTGAAGGCGTTACCCCGGGCGATGACTATGCCGCGATGCACCAGGCGTTGACCCGGCGCTTCAGTAAATTGAAGGACGGCGAGGGCAAGTTACCGGACATCCTGCTGGTCGACGGCGGCAAAGGTCAACTATCCATGGCCCGTGATGTGCTTAACGAACTGGCTGTGCCCGACCTGATTTTGCTGGGTGTTGCCAAGGGCGCGACGCGCAAGGCCGGTTTTGAAACCCTGTACCTCAACGACGCAGCCCATGAATTCACCTTGCGCGGCGATTCCCCCGCGCTGCATCTGATCCAGCAGATACGCGACGAAGCGCACCGTTTCGCCATTACCGGGCACCGCGCACGTCGTGGCAAAACTCGCCGCACGTCTACACTTGAGGGCGTTGCCGGTGTCGGACCGACACGCCGGCGCGATTTGTTAAAACATTTTGGTGGATTGCAGGAGCTGTCTCGTGCCAGCATCGAAGAGATCGCCAAAGCACCCGGAATCAGCAAAAAGCTCGCAGAGTTGATTTATGCAAATCTGCACAGCGAGTAGAATGCCCAACTCACCTCGTAGCCAGTTGTGCCGATGAATATCCCTAATCTGATTACCGTTCTACGCGTCCTGCTCATCCCGATCTTCATTTTGCTGTTTTACTTGCCTTACCACTGGAGCTATCTGGCGTCCGCCTCGGTCTTCGCCTTTGCCGCCGCGACCGACTGGCTCGACGGGTATCTGGCCCGTCGTCTGGAACAAAGCACACCGTTCGGGGCCTTCCTCGATCCTGTTGCAGACAAGCTGATGGTCGCCGTTGCTCTGGTTCTGCTGGTGCAAGAGCATGGCAATCTGTGGCTCACGCTGCCGGCCGCCGTTATCATCGGTCGCGAAATTGTTGTCTCGGCACTGCGCGAGTGGATGGCCGAACTCGGTGCCCGCGCCCATGTAGCGGTGTCGAACTTGGGCAAATGGAAAACCGCCGCGCAGATGCTGGCGCTGGTGATCCTGCTGGCCAATCCTTCGGACTTCAGCTTCTGGGTTCTGATGGGGTATGCCTTGTTGCTGGTGTCCGCTGGCCTGACGTTGTGGTCCATGGTCCAATACTTGCGGGCTGCCTGGCCGCATCTGAAGACGGACGTGGAAAAGAAATAAACTTTTTTTGAATCAAGGGGTTGACGGGGGATGTGGATTCTATAGAATGCGCCTCACCAAGACGCGGGAATAGCTCAGTTGGTAGAGCACGACCTTGCCAAGGTCGGGGTCGCGAGTTCGAGTCTCGTTTCCCGCTCCAAATATTAAAAAATGGACCTCTGAAAAGAGGTCCATTTTTTTTTGCGTCAAAGAAAATCCCAGGCCTGCATCTTCCTTGGCATCGACGGCCCTCGTTTTTTCGTTAACACGAAAGGTGCGAATCAGGGCGACCTGTTAGTTCCAACGAGTGGGAATTTCTGATGACTACGTTCTCTGACGGCACTGGTGCCCTTCAGATAAGCGAAGTGCGGTTTCGCCGTACCGAACACCGCCACGACCCGCGTAAGCGAGGTGTCGGTGCCGGCGCGAATCTCCATCGGCTCGGAGCTAAGCCAGGTAGAGTCGTTGGGATATTGATTGAGTCGCAAAACATTGACCTTCGATGCAATCAGCGGCGGTCCAGCCACACCGTCTGTGCATTGCAGAACTCACGGACCCCGAAATGTGACAGCTCCCGGCCGAAACCGCTTTTTTTCACGCCGCCGAAGGTGACACGTGGGTCGGTTGCGCAATAGCCATTGATGAACACACCGCCGGTTTCCAGTTCGCCCGCCAGCTTATGGGCAAGCTCGATATCGCGAGTGTAAATGGTTGAGGCAAGTCCGAACTCACTGTCATTGGCCAGCTCTAGGGCATGGGCTGCATCGCGCGCGGTGATGATTGAGGCCACCGGGCCAAACAGTTCCTGTTTGAATGAGGTCATCCGGTCGGTGACATCTGCGAATACGGTGGGCTCATAAAAGTTGCCAGGGCCTTCAGCCTTCTTGCCGCCCATTAACAATGTCGCGCCTTCTTCCAGCGTCTGCTGGACCTGACGATCCAGCTCATCACGAAGATCGAAGCGAGCCATGGGGCCGATGTAGGTGTTTGTGGCCAATGGATCGCCGACGACCAACTCGCGGGTGGCTTCGACGAACTTGTGGGTGAATGCCTCGACAATGCCTTGCTCGACAATCAGGCGTTTGGCGGCCGCGCAGACTTGCCCGGTATTCTGATAGCGGCCGATGACGGCCGCTTTGACCGCTTCGTCGAGGTCGGCATCGTTGAGCACAATGAACGGATCGGAGCCGCCCAATTCCAATACACACTTCTTCAACGCCGCACCGGCTTGAGCGCCGATGGCCATACCCGCTCGCACGCTACCGGTGAGTGTCACAGCGGCGATGCGTGGGTCGGCGATCGCGGTGGAGACGCCGTCCGGCGTGACATTGATGACTTCGAAAACCCCCTCCTCAAAGCCTGCGCGTTTGAAAGCATCCTGCAGCAGATAGGCGCAGCCCATCACGTTGGGCGCATGCTTGAGGACGTAAGTGTTGCCAGCGATCAGCGCTGGAACCGCGCCGCGAAGCACCTGCCAGATAGGAAAGTTCCACGGCATCACGGCGAGAATCGGGCCCAGTGGGCGATATTCGATGCGCGCCTTACCTCCCTCGACCTGGGTGGGTTCGGCGGTCAGCATGGCGGGGCCGTGTTCGGCGTACCACTCGCAGAGCTGCGCACATTTTTCAATTTCACCGCGCGCCTGTGTGGTGGGCTTACCCATTTCCAGGGTGATCATGTTTGCCATCGCTGCGGCGTTGTCGCGCAATGCCTGTGCCAAGGCGATCAACAATTGCGAGCGTTGATCAACGGGTTTGCTGCGCCAGACGCGGAACCCGGCAGCGGCGCGGGTAAGGGCGGCGTCCAGTGTCGAGGCCGATTCGAAAGGGTAGTGACCGATCTGCTCGCCGTTGGCGGGGTTGATCGAAATGGCATGGGTAAGGCCAGAAACGTTAATCATGACACCGTCCTATGAGGTAGGAATGAGTACGCAGCAAACAAAAGCGCCGCCGTTGAGTCAGGTCGCGCGCGCCAGAATGGCGTGCGCGCGACCAATGACTGGTGCGTCGACCATTTGCCCATCCAGCACGAAGACGCCGTCACCTGAGCTGGCGGCTTCGATAATGCGTTGCGCCCAGAGCAGTTCTTCAGGACTGGGTTTTAACGCCTGATGGATGATCGCCACCTGGCTCGGATGGATGCACAACGCGCCGCCAAAGCCCATGTCGCGGGCAAATTGAACGGTGTTGTGCAGGCCAGCGGTGTCCTGGATTGAGGGGAAGACACCGTCCAGCGCCGGGGCCAGTCCAGCAACCCGTGTGCAGAGCAACACGGCGTAGCGGGCGTGGCTGAGAATCTCTTCGGCAGCACGGCTGCCGGCGGTCAGGTTCAGATCCAGGCCCAGGTCGAGGCTGCCGAACGACAAGCGTTCAACGCCTTGGGCGCTGGCAATCGAGCTGAGTGCCGCCAAGCCTTTGGCGCTCTCGATGATCGGCCAGATCGGTTTGCCGGTGCTCCCCGCGGTGGACACTTGCGCCGCGCTTTCTGCTTTGGGTAGCAGAATGGCGGTCACGCCGGCATGCCGACGGCAAAGATCCAGATCCGCGGCGTGCGCCCAGTGCTCCGGGGCATTCACCCGAACCAGCACTTGAGCTTCGGGGTGTTCACTCAAGAAGCGCTCAAGGTTATCCCGGGCCTGCTCTTTGAGGTTTTCCTGCACGGCATCTTCGAGGTCGACAATCACCCGGTCCGCGCCAGTGGCGATGGCTTTGGGGATGCGCTCTGGACGGGTGGCCGGCACAAACAGGGCGGAGCGAACAATCGATGGACTCATGGTGTTTCTCCCTGGCTGAACTCGACTTCACCGATCTGCGCGGTGCCGTCCTGATTGCCTGCCCAGACCTGCGCCTTGCCACTGTCAATCAAGCGTCCGCCGACCTCGAAAGGTTGCGGCGAAATCAGCGGTCGGACCCCTCGGAAGGTGAAGCGCTTCAAGCGCGCGGACGGGTGCGCTTTGGTAAAGGCACGCAGGTTCAACGTGGCAATCAATGGACCATGCACCACCAGTCCCGGATAGCCTTCGGTCTCTGTGACGTAAGGCCAGTCATAGTGAATCCGGTGGCCATTGAAGGTGACCGCGGAATAGCGGAACAGCAGGGTCGCGGACGGCTCGACCGGTTCCTGCCATTGGCCCTCGGGGAGCGCTTCGGTGCCGTTCAGTTTGGGTGGTGTCGGTTCGCGGTAGACGATGTCCTGCTCATCTTGCAGGGCGCGTTGGCCGTCCTGGAGATACTCATGGCGCACCGTGACAAACAGCAGTGAACCGGTGCGGCCGAGCTTTTCTTCGACGTTGAGGATGGTCGAAACACAGGTCACATCCGCCTCCACCTTCAAAGGCTGGTAGAACTCGATTCGGCTACCTGCCCACATGCGATTGCGGTTGTGCGCCGGAGGCAAGAAACCACCCAGCGCCGGATGACCGTCAGGGCCCAGTTCGCTGGCTGCAACCGGCTCTTGAAAGAACGCCCAGTGCCACAGTGGCGGCAGCGTTTCGCCAGGCAGCGGTGCCACTTCGCTCAAGGTTGCGGCAATGCGTTTAACCAGGTTGAAGCTGATCCGGTCCTGGCTTTCCTGACGACGTCCGATCCACGCTGAAAAATCGATATTGCTCATAAATTTCGCTCCTGTCGGTCGGTGATCAGGCCAGGGCGGCCATTTCTGGAATCGCTTCGAACAAATCCGCCACCAGGCCGTAATCGGCCACCTGGAAGATCGGCGCTTCTTCGTCCTTGTTGATCGCAACGATCACTTTGGAGTCTTTCATGCCGGCCAGGTG